>NZ_JATABG010000334.1:0-3865 GCF_036533755.1 Vibrio sp. M260118
GCTAGGAATGCCTCAAGATCGAATCCAAACTATGCATGGCAAAGGTTATATCATCCGATGAAAAGACGACTATTTTGGAGACTGTTTATCATTCTGTCTCTTGGAGGGGTAATATTTTTTTCATTACTTCACAGTGCCGCCCTGCTGTCTGACGAAAAAATGAGCTACATCGACCAGGAGCATCAACAAGAAATGCTCGACTGGGGTGCCCATGCTCAACAGCTTCTGTCCCAAGGAAAAAACGACGAGCTCGATTCGTGGCTGGAAAACCTATCCGTTCAAGAAAACACATGGGCAACGGTTGTTCGCTCCCAAGTAGATGTCATTGCGGGCAACCCATTAAATGAACGCTTTTATTCAGGTTATGGTATAGGTCGTGACGTATCATGGAAAATACACCTCTACTTCCCTGACAACCCCATCATGGAAGTAACCTTAGAACCATACAACTACCATTTTCTGGTTATTCTACCCGCTAGGATGAGGCCAGGTACTTATATGTCTCATGCGTTTTGGATGTTTAGAGTCGTTATTCCTTTCATCGCATTCTTAACGATTACCATCTTGATTTATCGTTACTTCATGACGCCACTCAAGCACTTCCACCAAGCCACAACAGAATTCAGTCAAGGTAACTATAAAGCGCGTATCGGCGACCGAATCAAGCTGGGCGACGATGAAATAAGTCAAATCGCCAAGACATTCGATATGATGGCCGAACGGACATCCAATGTCATCGAACACAACCGTAACCTCATTGCAGAGATGTCTCATGAAATACGCACGCCTTTGACACGTATCGAAATGGCTTTGGACTGTGCTGAAAATCAGATTGACTCTCAGCTGATGCTTGATCGAATTAGGGCGGAAACGGGTTCTATGAGGCAGATGGCTGAAGACACACTGACTTTAGCCTGGCTTGAAAACGAACAGCCGAACCTAACCAATGAAGCATTCGAGCTCACAGAGCTAATCGAGGCAATAGTGGAAGATGCCCGATTCGAATACCCCGACCGCCATATCGAGCTGTTGCTTCCTGAACGAATTCCTTTAACGCATTCAAACCAACGAGCATTAGCACAAGCTATCGAGAATATCGTTCGTAATGGTCTCAGATACACACCGAATGGACACACTCTCTCCATTACTGGCACGTTTGAAAGTCAACAAGCTCTATTGACCATCTCTGACGCAGGGCCAGGTATAGATTCGCACCTGACAACTAAGATATTCGACCCATTCTTTAAAGCTGAAGATCAAGTTTCATCACGTAAAGGGTTTGGCGTAGGTCTAGCTTTGGCTAAAAGGCACATTGAAGCCGTAAGAGGCTCTATAGTAGCGAAAAATAACCCTGACAAAGGGCTCGACATGGAAATAAGATTACCTATCTAGCCCAAACATCGCTAAAACAGGAGAAAGCAGATCTCAGATCTGCTTTTTCATTCCCACAAATTTGATTGGGTTGTAACAAATGTAAAAGTCGTTTACTCGCCGTAGTAAAATCACCAAAATCCAAACCGATAATAATTCTCATTTAATAAGTTGGAGATTTCGGTCAAATGGACACCGTATTCAAGTTAAGCCCCATCGCTCTAATACTCGCTACCAGCTACGCCGTGGCAAACGACACCACAGAAACTATCGAAGTTATCGGTCAGCACATGCAAGGCGTTGATACTGTTATCACTGCCGATGACTTACAAAAGCAACAAGCTCAAGACCTAAATGATATTTTCCGCAAAGATGCGGAGGTCTCTGTCGGAGGCTCTTCTGGCATTTCACAAAAGATCTACGTGCGTGGATTAGAAGATACCATGGTGAATATCTCTATTGATGGTGCGGAGCAATCGGGCAACCTCTTCCACCACCAGGGAAGACTATCAATCGAGCCTGAGCTTCTGAAACAAGTCGACGTTAGTGCGGGTGCAGGCCGTGCAACCAATGGCCCTGGCGCACTCGGCGGTGCAATCCAATTCAAAACCAAAGATGCGCATGACCTACTCTCTTCAAACAAAACATTTGGCGCACAGGTAAAAGGTGGTTACTACTCTAACAATAAAGGCTATAAGGGTTCAGCAAGCCTATATGGCGAAGTTTCAGAAAACCTAGGACTGCTAGCATCTTTTGGCTACCAAGACAGTGACAACATTGTCGATGGCCATGGTGAAGAACAACCTTACACTAAGTCAGAGCAAAAAGTCGCGCTGCTTAAACTCTCCGGTAATCTCAATAGCAACCACTACGTTTCACTTGCTTATGACTACCGCGATGACGATAGCACCCGTCTGCACCGTCCGCACTGGCAACCACACCCTACAAAAAATGTTCCTCTTGAACAGGAAGCAGACCGACAAACCATTACAGCCAATCACGTTTATACCAATGGCGATTTAATTAAAATCGATACCACGCTGTACACAACAGAAAACCGCATCGCCCATATCGAGCATCCGTCTTTTGGAACCAGCAGAGGCAGCATCGACACGGTTGGTGGTAAGGTATTCAATACGGCTACTTGGGGAAGCAATTCTCTGATTGTTGGCGCTGACTACAAGCAAGATAAGAACAAAATAACCGGTACATACGGTGGCGGTGTAACAAATAGTGAGAAAGGCACTGTGTACGGGCTGTTCGTTCAAGACGACTGGAATGTTACGGAGTCACTATTACTTTCTGCTGGTGCTCGTTATGACTGGTATGAGCTTGATGACAACCTAGAGCAGAACTTTAAATCAAACGACTTTAGCCCAAATATCTCCGCGGACTATCGCTTTAACAACGGACTCAGCGTGTTTGCAGGCTATGCCGAAGCGTTCCGAGGCCAACAAATCAAAGAAAACTTCGTTTTGGGCGATAAGAACAACTCACCAGACCGTGGACCAGAGCGAGCGAAGAACTTTGAATACGGTGTTAAATTTGCCAATGATATGTTCCGCGCGGGCGTGACTATTTTCGACAGCACAATCGATGATGTCGTCGTATACGATTATACCGACCGTGCATATATTAATGGCGGCGAACTTAAGACCTCAGGTATCACTGCAAATGTTGGCCTAACGCTAGATAAGTTCCTTGCGACGTTAAGTTACAACCAATCCAAGCCTGAGCTAAACGGCAAACCGTTGACCGATGACGACATGACATTGGGTACATCAGTTGGTGACACTTGGTTACTAGACCTCAACTACCTATGGAGTGACAGCTTGGAGTTTGGTTGGCATGTTACTTTGGTTGAAAAATTCACTGATGTTGCCGACCCAGACGTTAACCCTGAAAAGCCAGGCTACGACGTACACGACCTTTACGCTCAATGGCTCCCGCTTGACGGCGAAGAACTAGTACTGACTGTATCAGTGAAAAACGTGTTCGATAAATACTACAAAGATCATGCTTCATACTCTGAATACATCGGAAGTCCTTTAGCACAAGGCTATGCAAATGCCGGACGTGATTTCCGATTCAACGTTAGCTACGCATTCTAGGAGTATATGATGAAACTGATTAAACACTTTCTTGCCATAGGCTATGTAGCACTGCTGAGTCACTCGGTAGTAGCTCAGTCACTGACTGTTGAGCATCCGATGGGCAAAACCACTTTAGAGGCCGAACCTAAGCGTGTCGTTGTATTGGGCATGGATACATTAGATGTTCTTGATAACCTGAACATCGAGCCTGTAGGTGTGGTCAAATCACCCATGCCGAGTTACTTGAATAAATATCAAGATGACAAGTATACCGCTGCGGGTTCTTTGTTCGAACCTGACTTTGAAACCATATTTACCTTAAAGCCAGATTTGATCATCGCCAGCAACCGTAGCTCGGAATCTTATGATGAACTGTCTAAAATCGCTCCTACAGTGGTGTT
>NZ_JATABG010000335.1:0-3862 GCF_036533755.1 Vibrio sp. M260118
ATTTTCCACTTGACCTACCTGCCCCTTTACGTTTTTTGCGTCTTTGTTCAAGTAGTTCGCCATGCTTGCCAATGAAGGCTTCCATCCATGCTTGAACAGGAAGTGGCATGTCGTTCGAAAGTACCAAATAATCTCCGTCCATGTATTGGCCCGCGACGCTTTGCGAAGCGGTTAAAGTGACGATTTTGGGTGTCTCATCACTGTCAATATTGTCTAAGACCAGAAACAGCTTTGGTTGATTTGAGCTTAGGTTGAAGCGATAGTCAGTTCGTTCATCTCGATGTAGTTCAAGTATTGCCACTGATGAAGTTGACTCTTCTGCCGCTAGGTTAAACGCCTTAAGTTGCCATTGTGTTGTTGTCCAAAGTCCAGTAGCAATTTCATGAGCAACAAGTTCGCAGTGTATGGGCCAGAGCTGATCGGTTTTTTCGATGTTCTTGACCACGGTTTGTTGTTTTGACATGGTTCACCTGCGTCGAATTTAGTTATAGTGTTAATTGAGATAAATCACGATATTAGAGTTATATGCGAGTTAGTTAAGCAATATCTGTACCCGCTACGGCTAAGTTCTTTCGAATTTAAACTTAGTAGACGTTTTCAAATAACAATATGCTAGATTGTAAAAGTTTGAAGGTCGGCAAATAGGAACGCTACTTGCAAGTAACGCGTAACAAAAATAATACACCAGCAGCGAACAGGAAAAGTCTGTGGTCAAACCGAACATAATTAGAACAAGCGAGAATCCTCTGCAAACGATCGAAGTCGAAGTCTTTGATGAGTATGGCGAAAAACTCACTAAACAGATAGCGTGCGAGCGCCCTCTTACCGTTATGCTCAACTGGAAAGAGGTGGTGACCTTGATGACTTTGGGATCGAGACCAGAGTCTCTTGTGCTCGGCTACTTGAAAAACCAAAGTTTTATCAGTGATCCCGAGAGCTTAGAGTCTGTCATCATCGACTGGGAAACAAGCACTGCAGCCGTCATCACCAAAGAGGACATTCAGCAGGTAGAGAGTGCGCTAAAGAAGAAGACAGTCACCTCAGGCTGCGGTCAAGGTACTATGTACGGCAATGTCATGAAGCAGTTGGAAGGTTATCAAGTTCCGCAGACTCCTCTAAAACAGTCTGAGATTTACACCGCGTTAGAGGCGCTGACTCATTATAACGATACCTACAAAAAAGCTGGAGCTGTCCATGGTTGTGCGGTGTGTAAAGGAAACCAAGTTCTCTCTTTCGTCGAAGATGTTGGTCGTCACAATGCCGTCGATACCCTAGCTGGAGAAATGTGGCTTAATCAAGAATCGGGTGAAGATAAGATTTTCTATACTACTGGCAGGTTAACTTCTGAGATGGTGATCAAAGTCGCTCAGATGGGGATCCCAGTTTTGCTTTCTCGCTCAGGTGTGACCCAGATGGGACTTGAGCTTGCCGAGCAGTTTGGTATCACGACCATAGCTCGGGCTAAAGGGCTACGTTTTCAAGTCTTTACTGGAGCATCGAAAATTGAGTTCGACGTTAAAGGCCAATAGTTGAAACAAAAACCTATTAAAAAGCGCTCACATGGATGAGCGCTTTTTTCGTGTTGGAAGCTTGCAATGACGAGATGCAGTGCCATTAGTTGTATATGTGTCATATAAAATTGATAAAAATGTCACATAAATATGCTACCAACGTCTTTCGGCTATCAGGAGGTGTTCATGGACCGAGCTCCAGACACTCAACACACACGGGGTTTCGCTCTATCCATTAGAGCAAAATTATTTCTAATCAATGCCACGCTTTTACTGTTCGTTGCCCTATATGGCTACGTTGAACACTCGAGTCTGCAACGCCTTCAATCCCTTGAACATGCCTCTAGTCAAAACCTTTCAAGTGAAGTTGACCTCTTAATGTTGCGACGCCATGAGAAAGACTTCTTAGCGCGCAAAGACCTAAAGTACCCAAAGCGATTTGACGCCACATTTGAAAAGATGAGTACGCGCCTAGATGATTTATCGAGCACTTTGATACGCAATCAACTCAACTTCACCACTTCAATGGAGACGATTAAGCAAACCCTGAACCAGTACCGAATTCAGTTCCAGCAACTGGTCAATCAGGTTAACTCGATCGATGGCAAAGACCATGACAATAGTTACGTCAAACAGCTTGAGAAAGCGCGTTCTGAACTGAGACAACAAGCAGTGGCATTTAATGATTCTGGGTTAAAAGTCGCGGTATTTGAGCTATTGGAATCGGACTTTCTTTACTTTTCAACCTCAACACAACAACGAGAAAGCGAACTGGTTGCTGCGCTGGATACATTCCAAACCGTCGCATCTCCGTACACTCCTCTTAGTAGTTACTATGATGCGTACCGGGCAAGCGTCAATCAGTTGATAAACGCACGTAGCGTTTTAGGCTACTCTGCCGAAGAAGGTATGCGAGGGCAGCTTAGAAATAATGTCCACAATACTGAGCAAGAAATTTCCTCGCTGCAAGAAAGTATCGTTCAAGAGATCGAGATAGCGACGGCAAACGTAAAGCAGACTCTGCAAGTCATTGGCTTAGCTATGGTCGTTTTGCTCTCTGTGCTTCTGTTCATGATCGGTCGTAGTATTCTCAATCGCATTCGCAACATCAACGTGATATTCGACTCATCAAATTGAGTCAACCATACAGTCCCTAACCCAAGGTATATCAAAAACGGCCGCGCAAATGTCTAGCAGTGCAGATCAAGCTCGTATTACCAATGAACATACCCATAAAGTGGTGGAAGCTATCGAAGGAATCAGCGAACAAGTAAGCGAAATGTGCGATATGAACACGCAAATCGCCACTGCGTCTGAAGAGCAGTCGATGGTTTCCTCAGAGATCGACCGCAATATTACTCAAATCGCGCAACTCGCCGGCGATACGTTTGAAGTCGTGTCAGGCTCGGTGAGGTGCAGTGAACAAGTTTCTGGAGTGAGCCACAAGCTAGAAAAGATCGTCGCTCAGTTTAAATATTAAGTTTATTCGGGTTCAGGTCCTCTGAGTCCGAATTCAATCATCTATTTACAAAACGTCTCAATATACAACGCTTCTACTTTGTCTCTTGCCCACTGGGTGCGGCGTAAGAATTTCAACGATGATTTGATAGATGGATTGTTATAGAAACAGTTGATCTGAATTTCTGCATCTAAACCTTCCCAGCCATAGTGTTCTTGCAAGCGAATGAGGATCTTCTCTAGCGTTAACCCGTGTAGAGGGTTATTAGGTTGTTCTTGGCTCATAGGTAACTCGCTCCAACGCGATATTCTGACGACGCGAGAGTGTACAGAAAATAGGTTGAAAACGCACTGTATAAAGCTTAACTAACTTGCTTCAGGATCTAAACTTATTAATTAGTTTGGAGTGGTGTCTGGTTTCTTGGCGAAGAGACTCAGATTCTTTGGTATGAAGAACTCACACGCTTGACGTGTTGCCAAGGTCGGTTGCTCCCATGCGCCACAAAGATCCTTTTGGTTTTCTTTGGTTCTGGTGAATTGCTTACATTGTCCACAGCGTTCCATATGCGCCACTCCTTGTGCCTATCTTCCAGTAAGTTGCTCATCACTCATTCTTAGAACACTGTAAGCTAGACGAAGCGAACAAAAATTGACCTCAGTTAAGTCGAAGAGATTCTCTCGAAATTCACTACAAAACCTTAAGGTGGTTAACCGATAAATATCGACGGCGAGATCTAGTCCTTTTGATGGATAAAATCCCGTTCGATTACTATGCTTAAAGGAGTTTGGCTAGAAAAATGAGGGAACATGATGAATAAATTGTTTTCGTCTGCACTTAAGGTAGGACAACGCACTCAAGTAACAAGCCTTTTTGCTAGAGAAGGTTATAAAAT
>NZ_JATABG010000336.1:0-7460 GCF_036533755.1 Vibrio sp. M260118
GTCGTGCAAAGAGAAGAGCAGGTGCTTCACTATAGCTCTCAAACAGTAATGTCGACTTCTAAGTTTATGAGTGGTTATGAAGAGACGCGTGAATCCCTACTGGTCAGTATGCGCGAAATCACTCGCCTTATGGACAAAACTTCAAACAAAGTCTACGTTCACAACAACGGCCAAGTGAGTCGCGAGTCCGTGGAAAAACGTCATCTCATTAATTTAATCGCACGAGAAAACAATCACGATGGCGAACCTAAATACTACCGCTGGAAAATTGTCCTCAATCGAAGCAAGATTGTTGCCCTAGAGCAGATAGAGGTTGAAGACGTCACTCACCCTTTCGCTTCAGTGAAAGAGTAAGAAAAAACTCCGCCATAGGTTCATCGCCATGAAGGCTTGGACAAGTGGCGGTTATTTTAACCGGTCTGTTCACTCGCTCTCCAGTTGCAAATGTCTCGGCCAACATTTCATCGATTAACTTGCCATCTTCACATACAAAGTGAACATCTGCTTCAGGACGCTTAAGAAACTGTCCTTGCACGGTTTTAAAAGCTAGCGATACTCTCTTTCCGCTCTCTTGAGCCTTGTTCATTGCCATATACCCACCAGCTACGTCAGCGCCCACAGCAAGCACCCCAAAGTACATGCTGTTTAAGTGGTTCTTAGTACGCCTTTTTAATGGGATCTTGATTTCAACTTTCTCTGAATCGAGATGAAGGATCTTTGGTCTTGCTAACCAAATGAAAGGGACTTTGAAGAATCCAAAGTAGTTAAGGAAAAAATTTGCTTTAGTGAGCGCTGATATCATTAAACTAGTCCGACCAGTGAGTTTCAGACTAGTTCATAATGATTCCGCTCCATTGTCAACATTTCATTAACATTCAACATCACAAACAAAACCATTATTAGAACCGTCGCATTTGTTCTGACATAGATGAATATTTGTTTACTTTTACACTGATGTCTTAAGAAGAAACCGATTAAGTGGTTTATTCCTAACTTGGTTTCCGTTATCTTTACCGCTTCGCAATAAAAAGAACAGGCTGTGGTATGCCATTAAAAACCGATGAATTAAGAACCCAACCTTTGGGTCCAATGCCGACGCCGGCGGAGTTAGGAAGCGCCCATCCCATTACGGACGAAGTTGCCCAGCGAATTGCACAGTCACGTCGCCAAATTGAAAATATCCTTACCGGGGAAGATCAACGCCTTTTGGTGATTGTCGGCCCTTGTTCCGTTCACGATACTGAAGCAGCGATTGACTACGCTCAGCGCCTTGCTGCAATTCAAGACCAGTATCAAGATGAACTTTTCATTGTGATGCGCACATACTTTGAAAAGCCTCGTACCGTCGTTGGCTGGAAAGGCCTCATCACCGACCCTAACCTAGATGGCTCTTACGCTCTAGAAGCAGGTCTAAACAAGGCGCGTAAGCTTCTGTTAGACATCAATAAGCTTGGTCTGGCTACAGCAACTGAGTTTCTTGATATGATTACAGGTCAGTACATTGCAGATCTTATCACTTGGGGTGCGATTGGTGCGCGTACTACTGAGTCTCAGATTCACCGCGAAATGGCCTCTGCGCTCTCTTGTCCTGTTGGCTTTAAAAACGGCACTAACGGCAACATTAAGATTGCTATCGACGCCATCCGCGCATCACAAGCCTCACACTACTTCTACTCGCCAGACAAAAATGGTCGTATGACGGTATACCGCACTAGTGGTAACCCATACGGTCACGTAATCTTACGCGGTGGCGAAAAAGGCCCTAACTTTGATGCTGAGTCAGTTGCTGCGGCATGTAAGCAATTAGGCGAGTTTGGTCTGCCAGAGCGCCTTGTGGTTGATTTCAGCCACGCGAACTGTCAGAAGCAACACCGTAAACAGTTAGATGTAGCTAAAGATATCTGCGAACAGATTAAATCAGGCAAGAACCAAGTCGCAGGTATCATGGCTGAAAGCTTTATTCTCGAAGGCAACCAGTCAATGGCAGACATCAACAACCTGACTTACGGCCAGTCAATCACTGACCCTTGCCTAAGCTGGGACGATACTGCGACCATGCTTGATATGCTGGCGACAGCGGTAAAAGAACGCTCAAAATAGAAGGATTCCAACATGCCATCATTTGATATTGTTTCTGAAATCGATACGGTTGAACTACGCAATGCGGTTGATAACGCAACGCGTGAACTTTCTACTCGTTTTGATTTTCGTGGCGTCGAAGCGTCGTTTGAGATGCAAAAAGACGAATCAGTTCGTTTGAACGCTGAAGGTGACTTCCAGCTTAAGCAGTTGCGTGACATTCTACGTAGCCACTTAGCAAAGCGTGGTGTTGACGCCAATGCTATGGATGCAAAACCTGAAGAAGCTTCTGGTAAAAACTGGCATCAAATCGTTGTCTTCAAGCAAGGTATCGAGACGCCTATGGCAAAGAAAATCGTCAAACTTATCAAAGATAAGAAGATGAAGGTTCAAGCGTCAATTCAAGGTGAGAAAGTACGCGTGACAGGTAAGAAGCGTGATGATCTACAAGCGGTTATCGCACTGATCCGTGAGTCTGAACTAGGCCAACCGTTCCAGTACGAAAACTTCCGTGACTAAGTGGTAAATCAGTTTAAAAGCCCGACACTCAATACGTCGGGCTTTGTATTCTATTTGCTTGAACCTAACTTCAACAACAAATCTTCGCCCTGCAAGAACGTCACTCTAGTTGATTTTGGCGCAGTAAACACCACCACACGTAGATCTTCTTTTCTGGCCTTCTCTAGCAGTTCAGCTAGCTCCGCATCATTGTGATATTCCACACGTTCTGCATCGCGACGAACCAAGTCTATAAAGCTAAACGGGCATTGGCCATCGAATAACACCAACTCTGCTTGCTGCATTATTCTAAGCGCCTTCAACGTGAGCAACTCAACATCGTCACCATGTTCAATCCACGTTGTCGAGCTCTTGTTGTCAAAACCTTCAGCGAACAACGTTTGATAAGCATTTTCTAAGTCGGAGCTCACCACGGCTTGATCGACGTCTGCCCGAGCGAAAAACGCTTCCCAAAACTTACGACGCTCATCAACCGTGCTTAGTTTAACCTTAATGTCAGCACGTTTAGACGCCGCAAATTCAGCTTGGAGTGCCAAATTTTGCGGTAAAACCGCTTCAAGCTTTTCGCGAACATTGCGAATCAGTACTGGAGACCCTCCACCACTTGAAATAGCAAGTTGGATACGACCACGATTAATCATCGAAGGCGTAATGAAATCACAATATGGCAAATCATCAACCACATTAACCAAGATTCCTTTTTGCTTAGCATCTCGGTGTACTTGATGATTTAAGCTCGGGTTATCTGTCGTTGCCCACACCTGAACATACTTAGTTTCGAGTAGCTCGACTGAATAGAAACCTTGCACCCAACGACACTCATTACTTTCAACAAGCTTAGCGAGGTACTCTTCGATCTGAGGAGAAACGATAGTGACATCGGCGCCAGCGCGAATCAGGCTGTCAACCTTTCTACTTGCGACCTCTCCACCCCCTACAACCAATACAGGTTTGTGGTTCAGATCAATAAACAGAGGAAAATACTGCATTTCGTTCCTTGAATTGTTAAAAACTTCTTTTTTGTTGATGCTACCAAAAATGGTGCAACAGATTCATGTGACATCGATCGAATTCATAATATATAACCGAATTTTCCACCAATCTTAGTTATTTAAACCAAATCAAACAACCAAAATAAGTTACAAATCTAATTGTAAAAATAATTTTGTTACACCATTCTGTCGCATCATTTTAGTGAGTTGTTGCACTATTTACAATTTCACTAAGACTCGATAACGAGCAATAGCAACCTAATAATTAATGTAACACGACATTTTTCAATCGTTAATTCAGGGCACTCCTGAACAAACATGGATCATACAGGAAGGATACACATGGCACATAAAATTACGTTACTGACCACCGCTATAGTGACAAGTGCTTTAATTGCTGGTTGTGGAGATAACAATACCGCACAGCAAGAAACAATTACTAAACTTCAAGGCGAAGTAGAGGCTCTTAAGTCACAACTAGAGTCTGCAAAATCTTCTTCGCAACCAGTTCAAACTACCGCATCTGGCGAGTCTACTTTGTCAAAAGTAATGGAAAAAGATAGCCTGACATGTGGTGTAAGTACTGGTTTACCTGGTTTCTCAAATCCTAACTCTAAGGGTGAATGGGAAGGTATCGACGTTGAATACTGCCAAGCTCTAGCGGCAGCTGTTTTAGGCGACAAAACCAAAGTTAAATACGTACCTCTAACGGCAAAAGAGCGTTTCACTGCACTTCAATCGGGTGAAATTGATGTTCTTTCTCGTAACACCACTTGGACCCTACACCGTGATACAGCATTAGGTCTAAACTTTGTAGGCGTTAACTACTACGATGGTCAAGGTTTCATGGTTAAGAAAGATCTTGGGCTAACGAGTGCAACGCAACTTGACGGCGCATCGGTATGTGTTCAATCAGGTACCACGACTGAGCTTAACCTTGCAGATTACTTCCGAAACAGTGGTATGTCATACAAACCAGTTGTATTCGACACCGCATCTCAAACTTCAAAAGGGTTCGATGCAGGACGATGTGACGTACTTACTACAGACCAATCTGGCTTGTACGCACTTCGTTTGAACCTGCACGATCCTGCTTCAGCACAAGTACTTCCAGAAATCATCTCTAAAGAGCCGCTAGGCCCAGTAGTTCGTCAAGGTGATGACCAGTGGTTCAACATCGCTAAGTGGACACTATCTGCAATGGTTAACGCGGAAGAGTACGGTATTTCTTCTAAGAATGCTGACGAAATGTTGAAATCAACTGATCCAAACATTAAACGTATTCTTGGTGTTGATGGCCCTAAAGGTAAAGGCCTAGGCATTCGTGATGACTGGGGTTACCAAGTGATTAAGCAAGTGGGTAACTACGGTGAAAGCTTCGAGCGCACAGTGGGTGAAGGTTCTCCACTGCAAATTTCTCGTGGCGTTAACGCGCTATGGAATGCTGGTGGCTTCATGTACGCTCCACCAATCCGTTAATAACTTTTATTAGCTAGTTAATAAACAAAAATGGGCGGTTTAGGCCGCCCTTTTTATAAAAATGGATTTGAGGTTAAAGCAGTATGAAACCTACTAATGTTGCGACGAATTCGGATAACGGACCGAGTTCAGGCGCTAGCCTTATTTACAATCCCACTTTTCGAGCAGTCGTCTTCCAAATTATTGCAATAGGCGCGCTTGTTTTTTTCTTTTACACTATTGTCAACAATGCACTCACCAACTTAGAAGCGCGTGGTATCGCCACGGGTTTTGATTTCCTCGATCAAGAAGCTGGCTTTGGGATTGGCCTAACGCTGATTGAATACGATGAAACCTACTCTTATGGCCGGACTTTCGTTATCGGCTTACTCAATACAGCACTAGTGTCATTTTTCGGAATTATACTGGCGACTATTCTCGGCTTTATCATGGGTGTCGCGCGTCTCTCGTCTAACTGGCTAGTTAGTCGTTTTGCTGCGGTATACATTGAAATTTTCCGAAATGTTCCGCTGTTATTACAAATTTTCTTTTGGTATTTTGCCGTACTCCAAGCACTGCCTTCTGCAAGACAAAGCTTAAGCCTCGGTGAAGCCATATTCCTTAACGTGCGTGGTTTATACTTTCCTGCTCCAGTATTCGAGGCCGGCTCTTCGATTGTAATCGGCGCTTTAGTACTTGGTATCATCGCCACTCTCGTTATCAATGTCTGGGCAAACAACAAACAGCGTTTAACAGGCCAACAAACACCTATGGGACGAATCGCTCTTGGGTTATGTGTTGTTCTACCAGTGGTCGTTTACTTCCTAATGGGCTCTCCTATTAGCGCAGAGTACCCAGAACTCAAGGGCTTTAACTTCCGCGGTGGTGTGAGCATCATTCCTGAGCTTGCGGCACTATTGCTTGCACTAAGTATCTACACCGCATCTTTTATTGCTGAGATTGTGCGTTCTGGTATCAATGCCGTTAACCACGGTCAAACGGAAGCAGCGATGTCACTTGGTTTGCCGCGCTCTCGTACGTTGAAGCTTGTCGTAATCCCTCAGGCACTTCGAATCATCATCCCTCCACTCACTAGCCAATATCTAAACCTAACCAAAAACTCATCATTAGCGATGGCGATTGGTTACCCAGATTTGGTGTCGGTGTTCGCAGGCACCACACTCAACCAGACCGGTCAGGCAATTGAAATCATCGCGATGACAATGGGCGTCTACCTAACGTTGAGTTTGTTAACCTCTGCATTAATGAACATCTACAACCGTAAAGTTGCTTTAGTGGAGAGATAGTATGTCGACACATCAGTTTCAGCCAGACCTACCGCCTCCAGCAAATACAGTTGGTGTCGTCGGTTGGCTAAGAAAAAACCTATTCAACGGCCCTGTAAACTCAGTGGTTACCGTTATCCTTGCCTATCTATCATTCATGTTGCTTTGGAGCATCTTTGATTGGGCATTTTTAAAAGCTGATTGGGTGGGAACCACTCGAGACGCCTGTAGCCGAGAAGGTGCTTGTTGGGTATTTATCAGCGTGCGCTGGGAACAGTTCATGTACGGTTTCTACCCTCAAGAAGAACTGTGGCGCCCTCGCCTGTTCTACGCATCATTGGCAATCTTAACGGCTTTACTTGCTTACGAAAAAACGCCAAAGCGTACCTGGATATGGCTATTTACCGTTAATATCTATCCTTTTATTATCGCAGCGTTACTGTACGGCGGAGTGTTTGGATTAGAAGTCGTAGAGACCCACAAATGGGGCGGCTTGTTAGTTACTCTAATTATTGCTTTGGTTGGTATAGTCGTATCACTACCAATTGGTGTTGCTCTGGCACTGGGTCGTCGCTCAGAGATGCCGATCATTCGCAGTATTTGTACCGTTTATATCGAAGTATGGCGTGGTGTTCCACTCATCACGGTACTATTTATGGCGTCGGTAATGCTGCCGCTATTCCTATCCGAAGGGTCTGAAACTGACAAACTGATCCGCGCCCTAATTGGTGTGGTCATGTTCAGCGCAGCCTATATGGCGGAGGTGGTACGTGGTGGTCTGCAAGCGATTCCTAAAGGCCAATATGAAGCTGCCGATGCGCTAGGTCTCAGCTATTGGAAAAAAATGGGATTAATCATCTTGCCTCAAGCGCTTAAGATTACTATCCCATCAATTGTGAACACCTTCATTGGCCTATTTAAAGATACCAGTCTGGTACTGATCATTGGTATGTTTGACGTACTTGGTATCGGTCAAGCTGCCAACACCGACCCAGAGTGGTTAGGTTTTGCAACAGAAAGTTATGTATTTGTCGCGTTAGTGTTCTGGGTATTTTGTTTCGGCATGTCGAGATATTCGATTTGGCTAGAAAACAAACTTCATACCGGTCACAAACGATAATCAGAA
>NZ_JATABG010000337.1:0-3809 GCF_036533755.1 Vibrio sp. M260118
GCGCGCAGGGGAGCAGGGCAGAGGCTTTGCTGTTGTTGCTGATGAAGTGCGCAATCTAGCCAGTAAAACGCAAAGCTCGACCGAAGAGATTTATCGTATGATTCAGTCACTACAAAAGATCTCGACGTCGTCTGTGGACATAATGCAGAAAAATAGCCAAACCGCGAAAGAGGTGGTGGATAATTCTCAACATGCGGCAACTTCGCTGCTTGAAATTTCATCCGCCATTGATTCTGTCGCGAACATGAGTGAACAGATCGCCTCCGCCGCGCAAGAGCAGTCGCATGTGTCGAAAGAGATTACGGAAAATGTCGTCGCTATTTCTGACTCAGCGGAGGAGATACACCAACTATCGCGAGGTAATCGACAAACCTTTGCGGATTTAATGTCGCTTTCAGATCAGCAAGCGAAAATCACAGAACAGTTCAAAATGTAAGGGAAAGACAATGAAGAAACTCGCACTCACATTATGTCTATGTTCTGGATTTGTGTACGCCAACTCTTCGGTTGAAGTATTACATGGTTGGTCATCCGGTGGTGAAGCGGCTGCGGTAGAAGTTCTAAAGAACAACCTACTTGAACAAGGCATCGAATGGAATGACTTAAAAATTGCCGGGGCAGCTGGCGCAAACGCGCAAAACTACCTTCGTGTTCGAGCGGCTTTTGGTAATCCACCAACAGCGGTGCAAATGGGTGGTACAAGGCTTACTGAATGGGCTTCAGAGGGAGTGATGGCCAACATTAACAGTGTTGCGCAGCAGGGTAACTGGGATCAAATCGTCCCTCCAGCACTGCAGAAGTTCTCAAAGTATGAAGGTAAATGGGTTGCCTCTCCAGTGGGTGTACATCGTACTAACTGGATATGGGCTAACAAGCAGATTTTTGATGAGCTCAATATCGCAGTGCCAAAAACATTTGATGAACTGATGGCTGCTGCAAGCCTGATTCAAGCGTTTGGCTATATTCCGTTTGCAGGTGGCGGTCAAACTTGGCAAGAAGCGACCATCTTTGACAGTGCAGTACTCAGTGCAGGAGGAATAAACTTCTATCGCAAAGCGTTTGGCGAATTGGACTACAGCAGTTTGAATAGCGTGACCATGGCTAAGGCTTTTGAACAGTTAAGGCAGTATCGCGGTTATGTTGATGCTGGCTATCCTGGGCGAGATTGGAACAATGCTACGGCTATGGTGATGCGTGGTGATGCAGCGATGCAAATTATGGGTGACTGGGCAAAAGGTGAGTTTCTCAACAATGGCAAAGTGCCAAACAAAGACTTCCTCTGTTTCCAGTATCCAGGTACGGATGGCGCTTTTGTGTTTAACTCTGACCAATTTGGAATGTTCGACGTATCTCAAGAGAAGAAAGGCGCTCAAGACAGTATGGCGAAAGCGGTTATGGACCCAGGGTTCCAAGCTAAGTTTAATCAGGTTAAAGGCTCTGTTCCGCCAAACTTAGAGGTTAGCGATGAGGGTTTTGATGCTTGTGCTAAGAAATCGATGGCCGATTTGAAGCAAGCTGTTAAGCAAGACTCAATGGTCGGCAGTATCGCTCATGGCCATATGGTATCGAGCGAAGTGCAAAGCGCAATTTATTTGGTCGTGGGGGAATTTATGAACTCCAACATGAGTGCTCAACAAGCGTCAAAAGTACTGGCAGATTCCATCGCTTTTCTTAAGTAACTCGAGGGTATTGTTCAATAAAAAAGGCATCTCCGGATGCCTTTTTGGTGAGTGTTAAATTTTTTCTTAACCAGATAAGCTTCAGACTAGATAGCTAAGT
The DNA here is from genome assembly GCF_036533755.1 of Vibrio sp. M260118. Taxonomy (NCBI): domain Bacteria; kingdom Pseudomonadati; phylum Pseudomonadota; class Gammaproteobacteria; order Vibrionales; family Vibrionaceae; genus Vibrio; species Vibrio sp. M260118. The sequence continues at coordinate 1,780 of NZ_JATABG010000337.1, forward strand.
CGTCGATAACTTGATCGTCAACGAGATTGGCTAGGGTGACTTTTAGCTTAGGTGTACGTTCCATTTCTCGCTTGATGGCGAAGTTAGCCTCTTCATTGCGAGCCCAGCTACGTCTAGCGATGCCGTTGTTTACATCGAATAACAGCATGGATTGAAGTTTACGCTCGGCATCACTGCTTCCATCTAGCAGCATACCGAAGCCTCCGTTGATGACTTCTCCCCAACCTACGCCACCACCATTATGGATGGATACCCAAGTCGCGCCACGGAAGCTGTCACCAATCACATTGTGAATGGCCATGTCAGCAGTAAAGCGACTGCCGTCATAAATATTCGACGTCTCTCTAAATGGAGAGTCGGTGCCACTGACATCATGGTGATCGCGACCTAACACAACAGGGCCAATGTCGCCGCGATGAATCGCATCGTTAAAGGCTTTGGCGATCTCCATTCTACCTTGCGCATCGGCGTACAGTATTCTTGCTTGAGAGCCTACGACTAATTTGTTGGCTTTGGCATCATTGATCCAAGTAATGTTGTCTTGCATCTGTTGCTGGATCTCAGCAGGGGAGTTTTGCATGATGTTGTTTAAGACTTGCGCGGCAATTTCATCTGTTTTGTCGAGATCTTCCGGTTTACCCGAAGTACAAACCCAGCGGAATGGACCAAAACCATAGTCAAAGCACATCGGCCCCAATATATCCTGCACGTATGAAGGGTATTTAAAATCAATGCCGTTTTCTGCCATAACATCCGCGCCTGCACGTGAGGCTTCTAATAGGAAGGCATTACCATAGTCAAAGAAGTACGTTCCTTTCTCACTATGCTCGTTGACGGCAGCAGCATGGCGTCTTAATGTCGCTTGCACTTTTTCTTTGAATAGGTCCGGCTCTTCTCGAATCAATCGATTAGACTCTTCGTAGCTGATATCGACAGGGTAGTAGCCGCCAGACCAAGGGTTATGCAGTGATGTTTGGTCTGAGCCTAAATGAACAAAAATCTCTTCTTCTAAGAACGACTCCCAAACCTCAACCACATTACCAATGTAGGCAATAGAGACCACCTCTTGATTGGCTTGTGCGACTTTCACACGCTTAATCAGCTCCGGCATATTATTAATCAGTTCATCAACCCAGCCTTGCTGATGACGCTTTGTCGCAGCATTTGGGTTAACTTCGGCACAGACGGTAATACAATTGGCAATGTTACCTGCTTTGGGTTGGGCGCCGCTCATGCCACCTAAACCAGCAGTTAGGAAGATTTTGCCCTTAGCTTGTTCGCCCGGTTTAAGTACCTTACGGAACGCGTTCATCACGGTGATGGTAGTGCCATGAACAATCCCTTGAGGACCGATGTACATAAATGAACCTGCGGTCATTTGACCATATTGAGTCACGCCTAACGCATTGAATTTTTCCCAATCATCCGGCTTAGAATAGTTCGGGATCATCATGCCATTGGTGACCACTACGCGAGGCGCTTCAGGTGAAGAAGGGAAAAGCCCCATTGGATGCCCTGAGTAGAGGTGCAAGGTTTGATCGCTCTCCATCTCACTGAGGTATTTCATGGCTAACCGGTATTGTGCCCAGTTTTGAAAAACCGCGCCATTGCCACCATAAGTGATTAACTCTTCAGGGTGCTGGGCAACGGCTGGATCAAGGTTGTTGTCGATCATCAACATAATCGCGGCAGCTTGCTGACACTTTGCTGGATAGTCGGTGATTGCGCGTGCTTTCATTAAGTAACTTGGCTTAAAGCGATACATGTATATGCGGCCAAAGTCATTTAGCTCTTGCGCAAATTCCTGTGCCAGCTCTTGATGCCAGGCTTTTGGAAAATATCTAAGGGCATTGCGAATCGCGAGTTGCTTCTCTTCTTTACTGAGAATATCTTTACGCTTTGGCGCACGGTTAACGTTCGCCGGATAGGGTTTCGCTGGTGGCAGTTGCTCAGGAATGCCCTGTTTAATTTGTTCTTGAAAGCTAAGTTCAACAGTCATCGTTTTCTCCAAAATTAAGCGTCAAAACTCA
>NZ_JATABG010000338.1:0-3777 GCF_036533755.1 Vibrio sp. M260118
TGCAAGCCCTAACGTTGTACACCAGCACGTAGAGCTAAAACGGGGAGCGAGACGTAATGTTGGCGTGTTTAACCTTACCATCGCAACCGCGGTTGCTTTCCATGCCGTACTGCATTTCCCGCCAGTAATTGGCATGATGATGGGCCTAGCTTACCTACAATTCTTTGGCTTCTTCTTACGTAAGACTCTAAAAACGTCTCTGCATAAAAAGTCTCTGATCGCGATAGAAAACAGAGACGATCTGGCGTTAAAGCGCCTTGGTTCTGTGGTGCCATTTGATGTGTTTAGACGAGTATCCCATGCCGAGTGGGACACGCTACTGTTTTTCTACGGCGTAGTAATGTGTGTCGGCGGTTTAAGCCTACTCGGGTATCTCGGAATGATTTCTGAGGTGATGTATACCCAGTGGGATCCAATGTGGGCCAACGTTATGGTCGGTATTCTATCGGCTATTGTCGATAATATTCCAGTGATGTTTGCTGTACTAACCATGGAGCCTACGATGAGCATGGGTAACTGGTTGCTCGTCACCCTAACTGCGGGAGTTGGCGGCAGTCTACTGTCGATTGGATCGGCTGCTGGGGTAGCTTTGATGGGAGCAGCTCACGGCAAGTACACCTTCTTTGGCCACCTCAAGTGGATGCCAGTCATTGCTATCGGTTATGCGGCGAGTATTGCTGTGCACATCATGATAAATAGCTCGTTGTTTACTTAGATAGTGAATTAGACGAATCTGTTTGCGAAGGATCAAAGTCTCTTTTTTGCCAAGTAGAAGAGAGTTGATACTTCGCACAGATGCTGCAAGTCAACAGCTCTTGCTCACCATGGATGCGCATCACAATGTCTTCACGTTTCTCTTTGGAACTATTGCGCATCTGGATCGTCAAGTAGTTGTCCTCTACAGTAAATGGTTTGGTTAATCCTTCCGCTTGTTCACGGTTGAACGTAACTTGACCATCTTTAAACTCAAGCAGATCACCATTGTAGTAATTCTCATAGACGCCGTTAAACTGAAAGGTTTCTTGATTGAGCATTCGTTGCGCTTTTTCTTCCGAACAACCAAGCAGAACAGCGACGACACTGACTAGTAATATCGTTCTAACCGCTTGCCACTTAACCATTCAACTAATCCCTCTGTTCAAGCTCCAACAGTTTGGCTTTGGTTTCTACACCGCCTGCATAACCCGTCAACTTACCGCTTTTTCCAATCACTCTATGACACGGCACAATCACTGACACTGGGTTTTTGCCATTGGCTAATCCAACGGCCCTAACGGCTTTTGGATTGCCAATCGCGTTGGCCAAATCTTGGTAACTCCAGGTTTCACCATATGGAATGGTCGTTAAAGCGTGCCAAACCTTATTTTGAAACTCTGTCCCTATGGCGGAAACAGGCAAATCAAACGTTTTACGCTGCCCGGAAAAATACTCTTCTAACTGTTTGATTGCTTGAGTAAGTATAGGATCGTTTTCCACATATTGACCGAGTATTTCTGGCTTGGTGGTGTGAATTTCAAACCAAGCGCCAAGCAGCCCTTGCTCATCCGCTTGTAGCGTCATTTCACCAAAAGGTGACGGGTAATAGGTGTATCTTTTAGTCATGAATGACTCCAGCAATGAAATGTGGCGTAGCTTCCCCAAGGAGAGGCATTCTCTGCCGACAAATAAGTAAAATTGCCCAGCGCTTTCTTAACCACTAAATCGCCTTCAAGAAAACAGTTTGGCTCAGACAATCCACGTAAGCGCGCATAATTAACGGTCCATGGACCAATCCCTTTTAGTGCTAACCAGTTGTCAACTGGCTCGTCAGCATGCTCAACCATATAGTGGGCAAAGCGAGTAAGCGTCTCCTTACGGCTTTGCGGCATGCGTAAAAAGCTCAAGTCAGCTTGGGCAACTTCATCTGGTAGAGGAAAGTGCGTCACGCCTTCTGGCTGTAGCGTATTCACTAACAGGTTCAATTGTCCAATCGCCGCTTTTACCGATACTTGCTGACCTAAAATCGCCCTAACGCCCGCTTCCCAAGCACTCCAAACTCCCGGTATCCTAATTCCTGAGCGTTTAACTAGTAACGGCTCTATAGCCTTGAGATGCACCTCAATCTGTAACACATCACTATCTAAATCGAACATCCGCCGTATCTGATTGACCAAACTGCGCAATAATGACATATCCGCCAGACTAAAGGTCACACGCATAATACCCGGCTTAGGGTTACTTATCGCAAACCACCCCGCCTTACCATCGAATTCAAAGTAGCGTTGATAGCTCTCATCGCTCACCGTCTCTAGCCCTTGAATGGCTCTTAGACGATAAAAAGCTAGCATATGTTGCCAATCAAGTGGACCACGAAATGCAAGCTCAATATGGTTTGATTCCGTGTTAGAAGAAGCCGACTTGCGAACTTGAGACGGGGTTAGCTTGATCACCTGTTTAAATGCATCATTGAAGCGACGCACGCTATTAAAACCACTTGCAAGTGCAACATCAGTGATCGATAAACTGCTGGTATGCAAGAGTTGCTTGGCGAACATGAGTTGATAGTAGAGCGCATACTGCTTAGGCGACATTCCAAGGTATTGATTAAAGAGCTTACGCAAATAACGATCACTGATGCCCAAACGTTCTGATAGCTCAAGCAATGAACTATGCTGTAAGGCACCTTGCTCAATAAGCTTTATTGCCCTTTGAAAAGTGACTTCCACTCCTTTCCACGCCCACGAGCTCGGCGCGCTGTCGGGTCTGCAACGAAGGCAAGGACGATAACCCGCCTGAAGCGCTTGAGCTTTGTCGAAGTAATACTCTACGTTGTCTTCTTTTGGTAGGTTGGCCGGACAAATCGGACGACAAAAGATGCGCGTCGTTTTTACGGCAACATAGAATCGGCCATCAAAACGACTATCGCGCGCCATTCTTGCCTTGTGGCAATCTTTTTGCGTTAAAGAGTTCACTCGGTTCAAAATACCATTTTCCAATAATGCTCAATTCGTTAGCTAAAGTTTAAATCCTCCCCCGCAGAATACTAGCCATTTTCGGAACCGTATCGAGTTGCCAACTGTTTATATTCTTCTAAAGTTAGTTATGCGGACTAAAAAATAATAAGGAAGTTGGCTATGAATCTGCATTCTTGCACTATTGTGCTCAATGATGACCTCACTATGACGTGTGATAATGTCGAACAAACACTAAACATTATCGATCAGCACGGACCTAACAATATTAACCGAATATTGATTGACACCTTCGATGGGAACTCAATTCGAAGCTATCACGAGTTGAGCATAGAGGAGTCCATAGAGAGCTTAATGAGCCTATAAATGAAAACGCCTCGAGTTACCGAGGCGTTTGTCTATACCAATCCTATTCATCATCAACCGGCAGTTCGACCATTTGCTGTAAACTGTACGCGGTGACTGGGTCTATCGTCTTAACCAACTCTTCAACCTGCTTAATCGCTTCGATAGACGTACTCGCCTTACGATAGCTAAGATAGATAGGTCGTTGCCAATCTTCCACGCCTTCAACTTTAAACAACTGATTTGAAGCTAAGAACGGCTCGACTAACGAGGCGGGTAAGTAAGCGCTGCCACCCTTTTCTAAAATGAAGTCGAGCGCGATACGCGCCGTTGATGTTCTTAAGTATGGCGCCGGAATCTTAGGGTGACGCTCAGCATGTTCAGAAGCGAACTTAGTTCCCCAATCAACATAGACATACTTATCTTCAAACGCGGACTCCAGCTCAAGAGGTTGAGTCGATACCAAAAACAGCACCACATC
>NZ_JATABG010000339.1:0-3762 GCF_036533755.1 Vibrio sp. M260118
TTAAGTAGATGTGGACGCTTAAGCGTTTTGGCTAAGGTTTGGCTAAACAGTTTATTGGGAACTGGATGAGGTGCACAGAGGTTGAACTCGCCATGAGCGTGAGGCGTTTCCAACAAGTAAATGATGCCACGAACCATATCGAGCATATGAATCCAAGGCATGTATTGTCGTCCATGGCCTAAAGGTCCGCCTAAACCAAGCTTATAAGGAGGAAGCATCTTTAGTAGCGCACCACCTTGCGGGGCGAGAACGACTCCGGTACGTAAGATACAAACCCGTGTCATGTCCGATCGAGCTCGGTTAGCTATTTGTTCCCAACGACTACAGACGTAGTGAGGAAACTCTTGGCTATTGACGTGTAAAGTCTCATCGAAAGGGTGTTCCTGTTGATCGCCATAGTAGCCGACAGCTGAACCACTAATGAATACTTTTGGTGGTGTAGTGCTTGCATGGATGAGCTCAACCAGCGCTTCCGTCAATTTCCAACGACTGTCGCAAATGGTCTGTTTTTGTTTGTTGCTCCAGCGTTTATCAGCGATGGGCTCGCCAGCGAGGTTGATGACCGCATCGAAATCGTTGAGGTGATGGAAGTGGCTTAGCGAGGAAATATACGTCACATTACCTCTATCGGTGTGATTGAGCAGGGATTTTGCGTGGCGTGGATCGCGCGTAAGCAGCACGACTTCATGGGTCGTTAAGTGTTTAAGTAGCTCACGACCAATAAAGCCCGTTCCACCAGTAAGCAATACCTTCATCCCTTTTCCTCGTGTACAAGTATTTGACGGTTTGATTTTAACCATAGAGAATTATTGTTACTAATTATAGTCACTTAGCAGTAAATGTGATCACCTGTGGCAATATCACAAAATTCACATTTTGTTACTTTCATCCTGATCTACGCAGTTGGTATCACACCGAAGAGTCCTTTTCTTTGCCATTCTAGAAGGATAAAAGTGAAACCTAATGATAAGGAGGTTAAGTGGTTGCGTTGACAGCGTTGTTGAGATCGCTGCTAGGAAGCTTACGGGATCTATTGCCTATTATCGTGGTGATTGCTTTCTTTCAGCTGGTTGTTCTACAAGAGCCTCTACCCAATCTTTTGTCCATTCTGTTTGGCCTCCTATTAGTGGTTTTTGGTTTGACGTTTTTTATCTTTGGTCTTGAAATGGGGTTATTTCCAATTGGCGAGACAATGGCGCAAGCATTTGCAAGAAAAGGCAGCGTATTTTGGTTGTTGGTTTTTGCTTTCTGCTTGGGCTTTGGTACCACAGTCGCGGAACCTGCGTTAACTGCTGTTGCCGATGAGGCCGCAGAGGTCGCCGCTGAAGGGGGTATGATTCTCCACAATGAGGCGTCGATGGAAGAGTACGCTAACGGCCTACGATACACCGTGGCGCTGTCGGTTGGAGTGGCTATCTTGCTCGGCGTTTTACGTATTCTTAAAGGTTGGCCAATTCAATATATGATCATCGGTGGCTATATCGGCGTAGTCGTCTTAACTATGTTTGCCCCGCAAAGTATTATTGGTGTTGCTTATGATTCTGGCGGAGTGACTACCTCAACCATAACAGTTCCACTCGTGACTGCACTCGGTGTCGGACTTGCTTCAGCGATCAAAGGGAGAAACCCTATGATCGATGGGTTTGGCTTGATTGCGTTTGCCTCCTTGCTGCCGATGATGTTTGTCATGGTCTATGGAATGGTGGTGGCATGATTGAATTAAGCGTATTTTTAGAAACCTTCGTTGATACCATCACCGATGTACTACCGATAGCGACGATTATTTTTGGCTTTCAGTTTGCAGTATTAAGGCGTCCGGTTACTAATCTTCCGAAAGTCATTTTAGGTTTTTTTTATGTCATTCTAGGTTTATCACTATTCTTAATTGGCCTTGACCTTGCCTTGTTCCCGCTGGGAGAAACTATGGCGCAGCAGTTGACTGAACCTAGCTTTATCCAAGAGTTCAAGTTATCGGCTGGGGCGTTAATTGGCTGGGTTGATTACTACTGGGTCTACCTGTTTGCCTTCTTTATCGGTTTTAGTACCACGATTGCTGAACCTTCATTGATTGCAGTAGCGATAAAAGCTAATCAAGTTTCTGGTGGCAGTATTAGCGTTAACGGATTACGCGTTGCTGTGGCTATTGGAGTGGCTGTCGGTATTTCGTTGGGCAGTTACCGAATCGTGGTAGGTGATCCCATTCACTACTATATCATCGTCGGTTACATCATAGTTGTCGTCCAGACTTTTTACGCACCCAAACTCATTATTCCCCTTGCTTATGACTCTGGAGGAGTGACGACGTCTACGGTAACTGTCCCTTTAGTCGCTGCGTTGGGGTTAGGATTAGCATCGACAGTACCGGGGAGAAATCCGATGATCGATGGTTTTGGATTGATCGCGTTTGCAAGTTTATTTCCCATGATTTCGGTGATGGGATACGCACAAATTACTCAGAGGTTAAACAAAGGCACTGAGCGGGAGGAAAAAGAAAATGCGCTTTAAATTGATATTGGCTTTTGTTGAAGACAGTAAAACCGATGTTGTTCTCAATGCTGCGCGTGATGCCGGGGCTACTGGGGCAACAGTGATTAACAATGCGAGAGGCGAAGGGCTAAATCAAAAGAAAACCTTTTTTGGTTTAACGCTCGATGTGCAAAAAGATGTGTTGCTGTTTGTGGTTGAAGAGCACTTATCAAGACATATTCTGGAACGAATTAGTGAAGTCGGTGAGTTTGACCAAGCGTCGGGTCAGGGGATCGCTGTTCAGATTGATATCGAAGACGCGGTAGGCGTTGCGCATCAGGTAGAAAAGCTAACCAAAGTGGTAGAGGATGAACTATGAACACACATACCAAGGTACGAATTCGCGATGTGATGACCAATAACTATGTCGTCATTGACGGTTTAACAACGGTGAAAGAGGGTATTCAACTTGCTCGAAGTCATGAAGTAAAAGCATTAGTTGTGAACAAGCGGAATGATGACGATGAGTATGGCCTAGTCTTAATGAATGACATCGCGAAAAAAGTCCTCGCTCAGAACCGCTCTCCAGAGCGTACCAATATTTATGAAATTATGACCAAGCCTGCGTTATCAGTCGATCCTAATATGAACGTTAAATACTGTGCTCGTCTGTTTGAACGATTTGGTATTAGTCGCGCTCCTGTGATTGAAGGGGGGAAAATCATCGGTATGGTCAGTTACAACAATATTGTTATCAACGGTATGGTACATGATGACTAATAGCGGGAGAGTGCGTAGAATCTCCTGATTAATTATGAGGAGATGATGTCGTGAAGCTCTTTTTTGCCTCTGACCTGCATGGCTGTTTGCCTGCGACTGAACAAGTTGTTGCTGAATATGAAAAATCTGGCGCGACAACGCTAGTTTTGCTCGGTGATATTTTAAATCATGGTCCGCGTAACCCTGTACCCGAAGGCTATAATCCTTCTGCAGTGAGTGAGCTTTTGAATCAGTATGCCAAGCAAATTATCGCGGTGCGTGGCAATTGTGATAGTGAAGTCGATCAAATGCTGCTGAGTTTCCCGATGATGATGGACTATGCGTGGTTGCTACTTGAATCTGGCCAGAGACTATTTTTAACTCACGGCCACTTGTACAACTCAGGCAAGCGCCCACCGCTGAGACAAGGGGATGTGATTGCTCATGGTCATACCCATATTCCGGTTGCTGAATTGGATGATGAGCAGTTTATCTTCAATCCAGGCTCAGTCACCTTCCCACGCAATGGCCATGCAC
>NZ_JATABG010000340.1:0-3725 GCF_036533755.1 Vibrio sp. M260118
AATCAATACAGAGTTAAACTAATTCGTTTAAGTAGGCATGAGACCTACTTAGCAAGTCATTTACGGTCAGTGCTTCCCAATGAGACAAAGCTGGCCGCTTCGCAAGCACTTGCGAACTCAATAGGAGAGCAAAGTATGACCATTACAGTAAACACTAACGTGTCGGCGATGACCGCCCAACGTTACTTAAATAAGGCGACCGGGGATCTTAATACCTCGATGGAGCGTCTATCATCGGGCCAAAAAATTAACAGTGCTAAAGATGATGCCGCAGGCCTACAGATTTCGAACAGACTGACAGCCCAGTCTCGCGGTCTAGATGTCGCAATGAGAAATGCGAATGACGGCATCTCTATTGCGCAAACAGCTGAAGGTGCGATGAACGAATCAACGTCTATTCTTCAACGAATTCGTGACTTGTCGTTGCAATCGGCGAACGGCACTAACTCAGCATCAGAGCGACAAGCTCTTCACGAAGAAGTTTCAGCACTGCAAGACGAACTTAACCGTATCGCTGAAACGACCTCTTTTGGTGGCCGTAAGCTATTGAACGGCTCGTTTGGTGAAGCGTCATTCCAAATCGGTGCTAGCTCGGGTGAAGCTATCATCATGGGTCTAACAAGCATTCGTGCAGATGACTATCGTATGGGGGGCCAGACGTTTATTTCTGATGCTGAAAAAGCAAAAGATAAAAACTGGGGCGTACCACCTGCGGCAAAAGATCTTAAGTTTGAGTTTACGACTAAAGATGGTGAAGCGATTACCTTAGATGTTCTAGCTAAAGAAGGCGACGATATCGAAGAGTTAGCAACCTACATTAATGGTCAAACTGATAAGCTAAAAGCGTCTGTTGATCAGGATGGTCGACTACAGATCTTTGCAGCAGAACCAAACTTGCAAGGTAACCTAAACATCTCTGGTGGCCTGGCTAGCGAACTTGGTTTAGCTGGTGGGCCGGGCATTGCAACGACAGTACAAAGCATTGATGTACGTACTGTTGGTGGCGCTCAAAACTCAGTTGGTATCATTGATGCTGCGCTGAAGTATGTTGATTCACAACGTGCGGATCTAGGCGCGAAGCAAAACCGACTAAGTCACAGCATCAACAACCTGGCTAATATCCAAGAAAACGTTGAAGCATCGAACAGTCGAATTCGCGACACTGATTTCGCGAAAGAGACAACAGCGATGACGAAAGCACAAATTCTGCAACAGGCGGGTACATCAATACTTGCTCAAGCAAAACAGTTGCCTAACTCTGCAATGACTCTATTGCAGTAGTGGTCAAATTGAACACTGGCATTAACCTAGACGTAGGGTCAGTGGGATTTTGACGGCAAACATGAGTGATTAGGTAATGGAGCTCTCTCTCACACCTGCTCCATAACTGGAGTCACTTATGTAGCACGGCAGTCAAGCTATGATCATTTCTCTCGATCTCCTTAGCATTTGGCTACCAAAATAGCCCCGGTTCTCTCAAAGGAAAGGGGCTTTTCTTTTGCCTAAAGAAAACTTTACCTCACCGCGAAATACCATCTGCTGATTCTTACTCGGCGGCATCTACCTCTCTTTATGCCAATCAAATACAATAAAACCGCACAATATCGGCCGATATCGTAAAATCTTTAGCAATTAATTTCATATATGTCTAAGGCTTCTCTATCTGATTCTATTCCTTCGATTTTTTAAATAATCGACCAATTAGCTCTAAAGATAATCAAGTTCACGTCGTTAACAAGGGTACTTTGAGAGAACTAATTGGTTTACCGAGACGTCGGAAACCCTTTACCTCCGGTGTACGGAAATCAATAGGAGACCTATTATGGCGGTTAATGTAAATACAAACGTTTCGGCAATGACAGCACAGCGTTATTTAAACAGTGCGACAAGTGCCCAGCAAACGTCGATGGAAAGACTTTCATCTGGCTTCAAGATTAACAGCGCAAAAGATGATGCAGCTGGTCTACAAATCTCGAACCGTTTGAATGTTCAAAGTCGTGGTTTAGATGTTGCTGTACGTAACGCGAACGATGGTATTTCGATGGCGCAGACTGCTGAAGGCGCGATGAACGAAACAACCAACATTCTACAACGTATGCGTGACTTGTCACTTCAATCAGCGAACGGTTCAAACTCTAAGTCTGAGCGTGTTGCAATCCAAGAAGAGGTTACAGCGCTTAACGACGAACTAAATCGTATTGCGGAAACCACTTCGTTTGGTGGTAACAAGCTACTCAACGGTACTTTCTCTACCAAATCTTTTCAGATCGGTGCAGACAACGGTGAGGCAGTCATGCTTACCCTAAACAATATGCGTAGTGATAACGCACAGATGGGTGGTAATAGCTATGTCGCCGCTAATGGTCAAGACAAAGACTGGGTTGTTCAAGCTGGTGCGAACGATTTAACGATTGATCTTACCGACAAATTTGGTCAAGCGCAGAATATCTCTATCACAGCGAAAGAGGGTGATGATATTGAGCAGCTAGCGACCTATATTAACGGTCAAACGGACATGATAACAGCGTCTGTAGACCAAGATGGTAAGCTACAGCTGTTTACTGACAATAACCAAGTTGAAGGCACGGCAACATTTGGTGGCTCGCTTGCAGGTGAACTAAGCATTGGAGCAGCAGAAGCTAAAACTGTTAACACCATGGATGTGACTACTGTAGGTGGCGCACAAGAAGCTGTGGCGATCGTTGACTCTGCATTGAAGTTTGTAGACAGTCATCGCGCTGAGTTAGGTGCGTTCCAGAACCGCTTCAATCATGCGATTAACAACTTAGACAACATCAACGAAAATGTGAATGCGTCTAAGAGTCGTATCAAGGATACCGACTTTGCGAAAGAGACAACGGCTCTTACTAAGTCTCAGATCCTATCGCAAGCGTCAAGTTCTGTTCTTGCGCAAGCAAAGCAAGCGCCCAACTCAGCGTTGGGGCTTTTAGGCTAAGAAAGTAGTTTCTTAGAACAAGAAGTCATGACTTAATAAAAAATCCAGCCTCGGCTGGATTTTTTATGTTTATACCAATCACACCAATTACCTGATCATTCTTGCTTGTTAAAACCACTGATAACTGCGTTAAAGCTATCTCTTAGTTAAAGAAGGTGTAGGTAGAACAACTAGCTAGCTGCAATCTTTGCCTTTTTCTAAATGGTTTTTCCTAAGCAATTTTCTGAACATTTAATTAGTGCGATTGGTATTACTCAATCGCTAGCTGCATGTATCTATCCTTGATCTAGGTATAAACTGTGTAACTGTATGACGATTTATCACTGTGATTTAGGCCCTGAATAGGGAGAGGTAGAGATAATTTGAGCAGATAAAAGAAAACCCAGCTATAAAGCTGGGTTTCTTCAAATGATGGTGCGGAAGGAGAGACTTGAACTCTCACACCTTGCGGCGCCAGAACCTAAATCTGGTGCGTCTACCAATTCCGCCACTTCCGCATCAATTCTGTAGTCGTAATCAACAATTGGTAAAGTCGATTAGACGTTGTATTTATTTATCCCAATAAGGAATGGTGGCTACGACGGGATTCGAACCTGTGACCCCATCATTATGAGTGATGTGCTCTAACCAGCTGAGCTACGTAGCCACTCTGATATCAATGCTAAGCACCGATGTATAAATAATGGTGCGGAAGGAGAGACTTGAACTCTCACACCTTGCGGCGCCAGAACCTAAATCTGGTGCGTCTACCAATTCCGCCACTTCCGCA
>NZ_JATABG010000341.1:0-3721 GCF_036533755.1 Vibrio sp. M260118
AATATAGGCCGCGAACCTGTTCACTACGTTTCAAATATTAATCGCTACTTCATTATCTACAAACAGCTAAACTCACTGAGAGAACTAAGAGAGCAACAAGCGGCAAAAATTAATATTGTGGAGTAAAACTAGGTTGGAATCTCAGATAACGAGGAAGGTTGAGTAGCTAAGCAAAGAATAACGGAATTTGATTCACATTTTTGAACTGGTTAATTCACAAGCAGACTATTTCATTAGGTCGTAGAAGGTCCCTAAAAAACCGTAGCATTTTAGCCTGTTACCTCTCCCAATCTAATGACTTTTTCTACTGACACAAGCTTTTTCGCCTCTCTTTCAATAGACTATTTGAGTTAGATCACGTTTGAATTCAACACTGAAAAACACCAATAAAATGGTGATCTAAATCACATTATTTTACCCTTGGATAAGTAATCTGGAGTTAACCCATGAGGGATGACACAGAGGAAAACATCTATGAAAGTAAACATCACTGGTAAAAATATCGACATCACCTCTGCAATCCGCAATCACATTGAGAGCAAATTTAAAAAGTTAGAAAAGTGGCAAGTTGACATCATCGGTTGTCAAGCAAGCTTCAGTGAGGAGCCAAACAAACAGAAAAAATTTGAAGCTGTCATTACCGTACCTAAAGGACAACTTATTGCATCCGCCACTCACGAAGATTTATACGCTGCCGTTAACGAGGTAGAACAGAAACTAGAACGTCAGCTAAACAAACTACGTCATAAGCCTGAAGCACGCCGTACTGAGAAGCCAGAGCTTGAAGAAGAAGTAGAATAGACAAAATAAGTTATGAGGATCAGAAAAATAGCGCCATTTGGCGCTATTTTTTTGCTTGACGCCCTATAGCGTGTTGCTTATTGTGTTCAAGAGTTCATTACTTAGTAGATAATTATGCACCCAACCAATCTGTTCTTTTTTGACTTCTTTTTTCTCCACTAAATTGGAGGCTCTCTCGTTTTCGAAAGAAAAGTCAAAAACGAACAGAAAGCCTCCCAAAGGGAGGCTTTTTTTATAAGGAATACCAGGATGACTGACCAAAAATACTCACTTGACGAAATACGACTGCGTTTAAATGAACTGGACGACCAATTACTCCAGTTGCTATCAGAGCGCCGTCAGATGAGTATTGAAGTGGCGAAAAGCAAAGTACAAACGTCCAAGCCCGTTCGCGACGCCGAACGCGAACAGCAACTTCTGGTTAAGTTAATTAATAATGGCCACCAAAAATATCAACTTGATGCTCAATACATCACTAAACTTTTCCATACCATTATTGAGGACTCGGTTCTCCTTCAGCAATCTTATCTGCAGAATTTAGCCAACCCAGAACTGAGCCGGAAACCACTTGCTCGTGTCGCATTCTTAGGTTCAAAAGGCTCATACTCCCATCTAGCCAGCCGCGAGTATTTTAGCCGTAAGAATACGGAATTAATTGAACTCAACTGTGAACACTTTAGAGAAGTGACCCGCACCGTTGAGTCTGGCCATGCGGATTATGGCGTACTGCCAATTGAAAATACTAGCTCTGGCTCGATCAACGAAGTCTACGACCTGCTTCAACACACCACTCTGTATATTGTCGGAGAATTGACGTTGCCTATCGAACACTGCTTGGTCGCAACCTCTGACATTCGTTTAGAAGAACTGAAAACACTCTACTCGCACCCTCAACCGCACGCTCAATGCAGTGAGTTTTTAAGCAAGTTAGAAGGCGTCAAGCTTGAGTCATGTGCAAGCACCGCCGACGCAATGCAAAAAGTGAAACAGATGAATCGCTCAGATGTCGCAGCGATTGGCAATGCTTCGAGTGGGAAACTCTATGGCCTACAGCCAATTCAGAGCAATATTGCGAATCAAACCGAAAACCATACTCGCTTTATTATTGTCGCGCGTAAGCCAGTTGAAGTATCTGCACAAATTCCTGCCAAGAGCACTTTAATCATGTCAACCTCTCAAGAGGCAGGCTCATTAGTAGAAACCTTGTTGGTTCTACAACGTTATGGCATCAACATGACCAAGCTAGAGTCTCGTCCAATCATGGGCAATCCTTGGGAAGAGATGTTCTATGTTGATCTGGAGGCTCACCTAGATTCACAACCAATGCAGCAAGCGCTCAATGAACTGACGAAAATCACCAAACACTTGAAAGTTCTTGGCTGCTATCCAAGTGAAAACGTGAAACCAACTCAGGTAAAACTTCTGTAAATATATCTACATAGGTCAAATAATTGTCACTTAATAGCTGACACCACTCACTAATATTCTTACTATCACGCTCTATTTAGTTGCATATTAGTGTTGTGTCAGCGCGTTTCAAACTGACTCTGATTAGCAGTACTTTCCTGATTTATCGATAAAGGGACCTAACAGTCAGTATGAGAGCTTCGTACATATTGCTATTAACTCTGCTCAGTTCCGTTACCACAGCTCAAGAAACCAGCCTAAATGTTTACATGTGGGAAGATACACTCTCCCCCTATGTTCAATCTGAGTGGGAGAAAGAGTCTGGTGTAAGTTTAAAACTTTCACACTTTGACAACGACGACGAGCGCAGTTTATTGATGATGAAGAGCGTTCAGCTTCCCTTTGATGTAGTGGTCGTAGACAACGTCTCAGCTCAAATTTATGGTCGGCTCGGCGCCTTTGAAGATCTATCATCACTCAATAACCGACAACATAATGAACCTAAATGGAATCAAACCTGCGGCCCTTATGCTGTACCTTACTTTTGGGGGACTGTGGGTATCGCCTATCGTAAGGATAAGATCAGTCACCCACCGAAAACTTGGCAGGCCTTTGTTAATCCACCACCAGAGCTGTCTGGTAAGATTGGAATGATTAACGATAGCGTAGAGAGCTTCTTACCTGTTCTATATAGCTTAGGGCTCTCTCCCACCACCGAAAATCCTCAAGAGCTCAAAAGTGCCTTCCCTGCGATGATGATGTTTAGCGAAAAAGTCCTCACCTATGAGTACATTTTGAGTTATGTTCGTAGCCAAGAATCCATCAACCCAATGGCAATGACACTCGCTTACAGCGGTGATCAATATTCTCTTAATCGTACCTTCGGTGGTGATAACTGGGATTTCATCATTCCTGATGGGGAACTGTTTATTTGGGTAGACTGTTTAGCGGTGACGAGTCATTCAGAGCACAAGCAAGAGGCAAAAGCGTTTCTCGAATACCTCATGCATCCCAAGGTTGCTGCAAAAAATGCAACAGATATCAAAGCCGCTACTCCTAACTTAAGTGCACTAAAACTACTGCCCGATTGGTATGTAAATGATGCATCATTATTCCCATCTGCCGAACGAATTAAAAACGCACATATAGATAGCGAACTCTCGGCAGAAAATATAAGCCTAAGAGCTAAAGTAATTAACCAAATTCTTAAACGTCATGAAGCTAAACACTAGGGTTCTACTGCTTGTTGCGCCTGTGATCTTATTGAGTGCTGTTATCTCTAGCTATAGCATCTACTTCAATCAAAAAGATACCCTTATCAAGCGCGAGCAAAGCTATATTCAGCTCTCTATGGAAAAGCTAGCCGGTCATTTTCGCCAATCAATGGCGCTGATCAATAGCTACTCTTTGACCTTAACTAAAAGCGATATTATTAGTAATTATTTTCGTCAACCTGAGAACCCCTACAGAGAGATGAAACTGATTGGTAATTTACAAGCAACCATTGAAAATC
>NZ_JATABG010000342.1:0-3719 GCF_036533755.1 Vibrio sp. M260118
CCGAATAACGGCGGAAGGTGGATTGAGAAACACGACTTTGGTCGATTGAAGTTAACAGCAAATCAATCGCTTCGTTCCCATTGCGAATGACTTCGTCAGCTCCCACTAACACCTCTTTCATCCGTTCAATATCGGCTTTATCGATCTCTGCTTTATCGCCGCGAATGCTTTGCGTAGAAGGTAAAGACGAGTCAAGTACATCTACCGACGCCTTTAATGCACTAAGAGGGTTACGCATTTCGTGGGCAATACCCGCCCCAAAAGACTTGGCGATGGAGACCTTAGACTCATGCTCAACTTGATTTCGAAAGTAGAACAGATTACCAAACACATAAGTAAATAGAAATATCGGGATATAAGGCCAAATCACCACTACCTCAGTTTCAACCTGAGTTGGAGCATGTTCTAGCCCATAACTTAGCAGATATGCCACGATAACAGCCAAGGCAGCTTGCAATAGCATTACCCGAGTTTCATGGACCAGAAGTACGTGAAGAAAGATCGACGACATAAACGACATAGCCCAAACCGTAGACCACTCGTTCATAAACATCATAAACGAGAAGAAGAACGGTAAACATATCGTGATTGTTACTAGGTAGTAATAGGGTAAATAACGCTTAAGAGAAGATGGGACATGCTGCCTAAGCGCTAAACCAAGCAGCAGAAATGCACAGAAAAACCTTAACGGCGCATTCTCGTAAGGTTGAGGATATACGTACGACCAAATGTAATAGTATGCCGGAAAGCCCAAGCAGCCCATCCATCCAACAAGCTCCAAGTTCGGGTCCGCGTACTCATATATCTTTTTAACTACATTCATGTATTTAAGCGCAACTCCCTTTGAACTCAATACCTTATTAGGTGAAAAAGCTCGACAAATTTCGCAAGCATGAATGAATTGCCTGCCAACCTAAACAAATACTGTCTAATTATAATTATCTATTGAGCGCAAGTAACACAAGCGCTTACGTTAACTTTAGTCTACCCTACACATGTGCACCAACAAGATGTACCCGACTTCCTAATCTCGATGTCTTAACGTCAACCCTAAGAGGCATCTGCTCTTTGAGCTCAGTTACATGCGATATCAATCCAATCATACGCCCGGCTTGCTGCAAGTCTATAAGCGTTTGAATTGCCAAATCGAGAGATTCAGGATCTAAGCTGCCAAAACCTTCATCAATAAATAGCGTATCAAGCTTAATCCCGCCGCTGTAAGACTGAACAACATCCGATAGACCTAGAGCCAGCGCGAGTGCCGCCATAAATGATTCACCACCCGACAAAGTCGCAACATCACGAGTTTTTCCGGTGTAACCATCTTCAACACTAAGATCTAACCCTCGACCTGCGACACCTTTAAAGCCCTCTGTCTTGCGTACTAACTGATAACGACCTTTACTCATCATGCTCAAGCGCTGCGATGCTTGGATAAGCACATCATCCAACAATACACCTAACACGAAACGATGTAAGCTCACCCGGCTTCCCGTCTTACCGCTAGCGACATCATACAAAGTACCGTAAACCTTGTACTCTTGTTCAAGTAGTTCGTTCTTATGGTGCAACTGGGCAATATCTTGCTGTACCTTCTCCAAGCGCTGCGCAAATGACCGCACAGTATCAAGCTCAGTTCTAACCTGCTGATATTTTAGCTCTATCTCATTGAGTTGACGTTGCTTTTCATCAAGGTCTGGCTTAACCACATCTTTTAGCTGCTCATTTAAGTCAGCGATGGTCTGCTCAAACTTGATCGTTGTTTGTTGATAATCATTGATTGTCGCTTGCCAAAACTCCAATTGCTTCGCATCAACTCGAGACTCTAAATAGTGCTGCTCTGAGCGAATCTCCGAGTTGGACAACTGAGACTCCCACTCTGTTTTTGCTTCAAAGCTGTGCTGTAGTGATTCAGAGAGCAATTGATTATTGGTCGCTATCTCACTCTCTATGCCAACGAGTTGCATCTTCGTCTGTTTAGAAGCGAGCTGCGCAGTCTCTAACGCTTGCTTAAGCTGTGCGATTTGAGCCTGTTGCTGTTGGTAATGCTGTTGAACCACCTCAATAGTGGTGTATTGCGGTTCGATTGTAGCAACCAATTTATCCAGTTGCTGCGTTTGCATCTTAATCGCAGACTCATTGGCCGACATTGCTGATTTCAGCTCGTTGATTTTCGCCTCACCATTTATACATCGCTGGTTAAGTTCCTGAACCGATTGTTCCATCTTAACCACATCGATACCTGCTAGTACTTCTAGGCGCTGTTTTTGCTCTACCAGTTGTTGAGTGAGTTGCACCGCATCTGTTGCGGCCATCTCCCCTAATTGAACTTCAAGCTCAGCAAGGTATTTGTTCTGTAAACTGATGGCTGCTTGATGTTGTTCAAGCGCATTAGTGTGCAAATTAAGCTCGTCTAAGGCGATGCGCTCTTGCTGTCTAGCGACTTGTACTGACTCTTTTGATACTGGCTCACCTTGGAAAGTTGCTGGCGCTGGATGCTCTTGACTACCACACACAGGGCACGGTAAACCACTTTCAAGCTTTTGAGCCAATAGCGCAGCCTGAGCGTTGTGCCAATTTAGCTCAAGCGCGTCAGCAGCCTTCTGTTTGTCCGCAAACAAAGCTTTGCTTTTCTCTACCGCTTCTTTCTTGGGTAGTAGGTCTTGCTGCAAACGCGTGATTTCCGCTTTCTGAGCGTTTAGCTTACTCAGGTCTTCGACTAACCTTTCGTTGCGCAGAACTATGGTTTCTAGGCTCGCCCTATCCTCCACGTCCTTGCGCGCTTGTTCGAGTTGCTTTGCGCCAAGCTCAGCATCGTTTTGTAGTTTCTGCTTGAACTCAGTATATTGAACAAGCAACTTTTCCTGCTCCGCTTGATTAGTTGATAGTTGATTAAATCCTTTCTCAAGCTCGGCTTTTTCAACCAGTCTCTTTTGCACTTGTTCTAACTTAAAAAGCGACTCGGTCAACGTCGGAATCTGTTTTGCACTCTCCTCTGCGGCTTCCGTCAGCTTGTCGTCACGCTCACACGCTAGCTTCACTTCAGCTTGCTGTTTTGCCAATGCGACAAGTTTGTTTTCAAACCCAGTGACCTGCTTGGCAGTAGATTGCATGCTCGTGTATGCAACTTCAAGCTTTTGAGCGCTGTTAGCCAACGCAAGCTTAGATTCAAGTTCAACGATACTTGGCTTGTTTTGCTGATGAGATTGCAACAGAGATTGAGTTTCCGTGAGTTTTTTAAACTGTTCGTCGATAGCTTTCGCTTTGAGCAATTCACTTTTAACCACGTTAAGCTTTTCAAACTCGGCAACCTCTGTTTTCTTCGCTTGCGCTAATTGCTCTTGGCGCAAGGCAAACTGCTGTTGCAACTCCTGCTCACTTGAGACTTCGGCTACTTGCAGCGCACCGCGAATCTGGTTATCAAATTCATCTTTAGCTTTGCTAATTGCGCTTGCTTTGTCTTTTAGGGCGAATTCGATTTTTTTGTATACATCGGTTTGAAACAGCTGACCAAATATAGCCTCACGATCCTTTGACGATGCGAGTAACAGCTCTCTAAATTTACCCTGCGGCAAGACCATCACTTGACGAAACTGGGTTTCGTTAAGGCCAAGCAGCTCAGCAACTTCGTTTTTAACCTGAGCCGTTTTGCTAGTAACTAAAACTTCATCGCTCGTGATGTCATACAGTGACGCTGTATGCTTGCGGGTGGTCATGCC
>NZ_JATABG010000343.1:0-3712 GCF_036533755.1 Vibrio sp. M260118
TCTCTTGTGCTGCTAAACGACTCGCCTCATTAGACTCAGAGGTTCTCCCTGCGACTTCTTCAATCGTAGCAAGCATTTCTGTCATTGCCGTTGCCAACATGTCGACATCATCTTGTTGCTGCTTCAAGCTGTCATCAATGTGGTGAACTGAAGTCGACAATTGCGTCGCCGATGCCGATACCTGCGTACCCGCGTCACTGATATTCAACATCATAGATTGGATCGAAGCAACAAACTGATTGAAATAACGCGAGAGATAAATCAGCTCTTTACTTCCCTCTTCAGGTAACCTTTGAGTCAAGTCCCCTTCCCCCCCGAGACAACGTATGCATAGCCTTAAGTGTTCGCTTAAGCGGGGACGTAATGGTTTTAATGAAATACCCAACGACCAAAGAAAGCACGATCAAAATTCCCAACGCATATGAGAGAGAGGCCATTTCAGATCTGTAGGTAGCGGCCTGTAACGCGTCCATATTCATTCCAGAGCCTATCATCCAATCCCAGGGTTCAAACATGATGGCATAACTCGTTTTTGGGTCTGTCGTACCTTTGTCTGGGTTAGCCCACGTATAGTCGACAAAACCACCACCACTTCGGGCAGTATGATAGAGATCTTTAGCGAAATACCTTCCCTCACTGTCTTGCAAACTTAGGATGTTTTTACCCAAAAGTGACGAAACACCAGTCGCAATTTGAACACCGTCACCGTCGCCAACGAATATATAATTGTCACCGTCAAATCTCATCGAGGAGATCACTTGTAGCGCTCTCTCTTGCGCCTTAGCGGTTGATAATGTGCCATTTTGACTTTGCTGATAGTGATATTGCACGACACTAAGTGCACTTTCGACCAAGGTTTCAACACCTTGTTCGTAATTCTCACGCATATGATGGCGAGATTTATCGATATTTAGCAATGTGTTAGCAAACAGACCGACAGCAAATAACCCTAAAATCGACCATGCCCTCGCAGCGATCGAGACGCTCTTCAGTTTAGAAATAAACATATCCATGTACCCTAGCCGTTTAACATTGTTAGTTATCCGCCAGAGCCATTTCTTGGGTGTGGTCGTTAACTGGTCGGACTTATTTAAATATAACGGTAGCAGCTATCTGGAAGTAATGTGCAATTATTCTCATATTTTAGTGATAATTAAATGAAGATGATATTTAACTCAATTTAACTTATTGAATAACCCTTTAGGCTGTAAGCGACTTCAACATAATATGCTGTGGTCCTGCCGCTCCTCCTAGATAAACATCACCAGAATCAATGAAACCATTGTTTAAATAGCACTTATACGCGACTGGATTTTCGCAATTAACGGTTAGATACACCGTATTATAGTTAGAGTAATGTGGAGCAAGGTAATCGGTTAGCTGCGCAATCACGGCACTTCCATATCCTAACCCTTGGCATTTGATATCGACCAAAAATGCGCGAAAACCTAGCGTGTTTGGCGAGCAAAAGTCGTAGTGAACACTGTAGGTGGTATCAATCAAAAATATCCCTACAACATGACCATCGGCTAATACTAAATGGGGGTGAACTTCATCATCCGCATTCGCTAACACTTCCTCAATAGTACCAACAAAAGGCAGCTGTTCCTCAGCGATCGATAACGAAATAACCTGGTCTAAATATTCTGGTGTCATCGGTGTTAACGTAATCATGCTTATTTGTCTTCAATTCATCAATCCTCAATATATCAATTATTTACCTATTCATACAAATCAATAATACCCCTATTAATTAGTGGTTTATTTTTAGTGAATTTAGGTATTCAATGGAGCCTGTTACTCTCCACTTTTCTTTTTGAGAGGTTGTTATGATAGATGTCGCTGTATTTAGCTCTAAATCTTACGATGAAGTGTCGTTTTCTAAAGCCAACACCCAGTATGGCTTGAATCTCCACTTTCATGAATTTCGTTTAACGACTAAAACTGCAAAAATGGCGCACGGCTGCCAAGTTGTGTGTGCCTTTGTTAATGATGATCTTTCGGCATCTGTATTAGAAGCCTTGTCACAGCATGGCGTACAGATGGTTGCAATGCGTTGCGCAGGCTTTGATAGAGTCGATTTAGAAACGGCTAAAAGGCTTAACATTCAGGTTGTGCGCGTGCCGGCTTACTCGCCCGAATCTGTCGCGGAGCATACGGTCGGCTTAATGATGAGCCTTAATCGACGTTTCCATAAAGCTTACCAACGCACCCGTGACGCCAACTTCAATCTCGAAGGTCTGGTCGGTTTCAACTTCCATGGAAAAACTGCTGGTGTCATTGGTACAGGTAAAATCGGCCTTGCGACTATGCGCATTTTAAGAGGCTTGGGCATGGATGTGTTGTGTCACGACCCATATCAGAACCCATTAGCCATTGAGCTTGGTGCCAAATACGTTTCAAAACAAGAGATCTTTGCTAACAGTGATGTGATTACTCTTCATTGCCCAATGTCAGAAGAAAACTACCACCTACTCGACGAATCAGCGTTCGAGCAAATGAAAGATGGCGTGATGATCGTTAACACTAGTCGTGGCGGGCTGCTTGACTCAGCTGCAGCCGTGGAAGCTCTAAAGCGTGGTCGCATCGGAGCATTGGGTTTGGATGTGTATGAGCACGAAAAAGAGCTCTTCTTCCAAGATAAATCCAATGACGTTATTGTCGATGATGTGTTCCGCCGCCTATCTGCCTGTCACAACGTAATTTTCACCGGTCATCAAGCATTCTTAACCAATGAGGCGTTGGGAAACATTGCAGAAACTACGCTTGGTAACGTGGATGCATTTACCAAAGGCGTACCATCTGGCAACGAAGTTATAGAACTATAAAATTACTTCAAAATATATGAGCCCCTAGTTCAGGGGCTCGGTTATTCACTATTTGCGTAGCGCGTTGAGCTTCGCTTGAGCAATGCCAAACACAGTATCGATGGGATAACTGCCTTCGTCACTTGGCATCCCTGCTGGCTTCCCGGTAAACAGCTCTATTGCCTCTGTTACATGGTCAATCGCCCAGATATGAAACTCGCTTTTCTCTACGGCTTTTACGATATCAGGTCGTAGCATCAAGTTATGCATGTTTGAGCGAGGGATGATTACCCCCTGCTCACTATTTCGACCTTTTATCGTACAAACATCAAAGAAGCCTTCGATCTTCTCATTTACACCACCAATTGGCTGGGATTCACCAAACTGGTTCATCGAACCCGTAATGGCAATGTCTTGTCTGTTTGGCTGTTTGGAAAACGCTGAAACCACGGCACAGAACTCGGCCATACTCGCACTATCTCCATCGACGCCACCGTATGACTGCTCAAAGGTGATGGTCGTACTCAAAGGTACTTTGGCCGTTTTACCAAACACAGACGATAAATAAGCGGTCAGAATCATCACACCCTTAGAGTGAATGCTGCCACCAAGATCAACACTACGCTCGATATCAATTACTTCACCATCGCCGTAACAGGTTGTGGCAGTAATTCGGTTTGGAGCGCCAAACATGTACTCACTCGTACTCAACACAGACAACGCATTGACCTGGCCGATCGCTTGGCCCTTGGTGTGGATGAGTGTAGTGCCATTAATAAAGCTCTCCATCACGCTGTCTTTCAGTCGACTAACGCGAAGTTCTTGGTTAGACAGAGCCTCTTCCACATGACTTGAACGGATCATGTTCGAGTTGGCTTGCCTAGCAACATAATTGGATTCGCGGA
>NZ_JATABG010000344.1:0-3706 GCF_036533755.1 Vibrio sp. M260118
TTACAGAAACTGGTTGGTGAACAATTAAAAGTTAAGCCTCATTACCGTTGTCGTAAATGCGGCTTCTCGACCCATTCATTGTATTGGCATTGTCCCTCGTGTAAAGGTTGGGGGACGATCAAGCCGATCCGAGGATTGGATGGTGAATAAATTATTTATGGGATGACCCATTACAAAAATGCAGCGGCGATCCCGCTGCTTTTTTTCGATTTGTTTAAAGTAAGTGAGGAGATGAAATGATCGACCAAAAAGTAATTGTTGCACTCGACTATGATAACCAAGCCGATGCGCTCGCTTTTGTTGATAGAATTGACCCAAGCTCATGCCGACTAAAAGTAGGCAAGGAGATGTTTACACTATTTGGTCCTGATTTCGTCAAAGAACTGCACAAGCGTGGCTTTTCAGTGTTCTTAGACCTCAAGTTCCATGATATTCCAAATACCTGCTCTAAAGCGGTACGTGCGGCTGCAGAGCTAGGTGTGTGGATGGTGAACGTTCATGCCAGTGGGGGCGAACGCATGATGGCAGCATCACGTGAGATACTCGAACCTTATGGTAAAGATCGTCCGCTACTGATTGGTGTTACAGTGTTAACCAGTATGGAGCAAAGTGACTTGGCGGGTATTGGCTTGAATATTCAACCACAAGAGCAAGTTATCCGTTTAGCTAACTTAACTAAGAACGCTGGCCTAGATGGTGTGGTTTGTTCAGCGCAAGAAGCGTTTATGCTTAAGAGCGAACTTGGCAAAGAGTTCAAGTTAGTAACACCGGGTATTCGCCCGGCAGGTGCTGCAGTTGGTGACCAAAAACGTATTATGACGCCAGTTGACGCAATCCAAGCAGGTTCTGACTACCTAGTGATTGGTCGCCCAATAACACAGGCTGCCGATCCAGCAGCAGTACTTGCAGAGATTAATTCAACTCTAGCGTAAGCTACGCTTAATAAAACAAAGGCCAGTGTGATGCTGGCCTTTGTTGTTTCTATGTGGCGTTAATTGAGCCTATCTGCGGAACTCCGCTGTGAAATTTAAAGTCGCTGTCTGGTGACGAAATCAGTTCAGCCTCTAGTTTGCCAAAGTAGTCTATGCGCTCAGTAATATCTTCTCCGGCAATCTCCTCTGCTAGGGTTAGGTAGTCTTGATAGTGACGTGCTTCGGAGCGTAGGAGAGAGATATAGAATTTGCCGATGTCTTCATCCATATTCGGTGCTAGCATAGCAAAGCGTTCACAGGAACGAGCTTCTATGTATGCACCGATGATAAGTTTATCGATTAAAGTTTGGGGCTCATGGGTCGCCATATTGGAAATCAGGCCTTTTGCGTAGCGGCTCGCTTGTACGGGCTCATAAGCGATACTGCGGTTATCCATTATTTCTAGTACTTGGTAAAAGTGGTGTAACTCTTCTTTAATCAACAAAACCATCTTATCGATAAGATCTTGGCTATATGGTGAGCCAGACTTAGCCATAATCGCTTTAGAGATATTACTCTTTCCTTTAAGTGTTTTTAAGTCGCCTGTTTTTCGGTAAGCGAAATCCTCATACGGCTTAAACCAGTCAAGCAGATTGTGAGCACTTACTTTATCGACAGCGTATTTGCGGATGAGATACATCGCAGATTGGCCAGCTTTCAGCTCACACAGTAAGTGGTCAATTAAGATGACTTTTAAGTTCTCTGTCTTGCGTGCTTCATTAACCCATTCAGCTGGTGTAGGGCATTGAAGGAAGGCGTTAATCGGCTTGAGAAGGCTTTGGTATTGTTCGAGTTCGATCATGTTTAGCTGAGTGTTTAATATTAGTCGTTGAGTATTCAAGTAAAAAGAAAGGCCGCTAAAGCGACCTTTTTAGATTTTAGTAACGGAATAGTACTACCATTTTTTCTTTTCACCAAAGAGCGCTTCCATATCGTCTTTACGCTGGTCTTCAGCGATTTGGTGTAGCTCTTCAGCGTTACGATTCTGACGTTTAGTCTCTAACTCGTCGTACATAGTTTGCAGTTTTTCTTTCGCTTGCAGAGAGTAGGCGTCACTTTTGGTGCTAAGTGCGTCTAGGCCCTTTTTAAGCAGTTGGATGGCTGTACCAGGCTGACCGCGAACAATGGCATCGTTTGATCGTTTAATTACGTTTTCAATGTTAATACGAATCTGAATTGTCTCTAGGCGTGCGTTTTCCGCTACATAAGCTTGGGTCTCAAAGCGTCCTTTGTTGTGCTCACTACGAATAGTATCACGCAGGCGCTTAACCAACTTGAGCATTACAATCGCTTGTTTGTCGCTAGTCGGAACTTTAAAACTCGCGCTTTCACCACCTTGGTAGTTGTCGCTGAGCTGCTTAATTTGTTGGTTAGTATGTTCAACACGTTGTTCAAGTTGCTTATTTTTGGGATCAAGCTCGTGCATGCTTTTCAATGCATCAAGAATGCGCGTGTTCAGACACAACAAAAGCTCTTTGCTGTAAGGCATATGGTGAGCGTGCCCAATTAAGTCTTCAGTTGCGTCAATGATCTGTAAGTAGCGTGAACTTTCCTGTTTACGAGCTGTTTCCGCTTTAACTTTATACTGAAGCATAATGTTATAGCCAAGGATCAAGACGAGTAAGATGGCAACTAAAGCTATGATTAAACCAATATTCATAAATTCCGTATCTTATGTTTTTTTAATGGCTAGCTGGTAAGCATACACGATTCTGTCCAGCTCCTGCACCTGTTTTGTATTATCACCTAAATGATAGATATTATTAATGAAAACTCACTTCGCAACGCTCGTTATGAGTAATTGGTTGCAAAAAGGGCTTCTCCAAGTAAAAAGAACCGCCTTTTCCACTGCTCAATTGCGATTGGACTATCAATTTACTGTTAATGGCGTTATAACTAAATATTATAAACTATGTTCGCTCATTATGGGTCTTTGATAAGGGATTGCGAGGTCGAGAATGAAATTACAACAATTGAAGTATATTGTTGAGGTTGTTAATCATAATCTAAATGTGTCAGCGACAGCTGAGAGCTTATACACATCGCAACCAGGTATTAGTAAGCAGGTTCGTCTTTTAGAAGATGAACTTGGCATTCAAATTTTTGAACGTAGTGGTAAACATCTGACTCAGGTGACTGGCGCTGGTCAAGACATCATTCGTATATCGCAAGAAATTTTAGCTCGAGTCGAGAGCATTAAAGCGGTTGCTGGGGAACATACTCATCCAGAAATGGGTACACTGAATATCTCGACCACTCACACTCAGGCTCGTTACGCCCTGCCAGATGTTATCAAAGGCTTTACAGCACGATATCCTAAAGTATCGCTGCACATGCATCAAGGTACACCTTCGCAAATGTCTGAAGCGATCGCGAAAGGGACCGCAAACTTTGCTATTGCAACGGAAGCGTTACACCTTTACCAAGATGCGATCATGCTGCCATGTTATCACTGGAATCGTTCAATTGTTGTGCCTAAGTCTCACCCATTGGCACAGAAAGAGAAGGTGTCGATTCAAGACCTTGCTACATACCCACTGGTGACTTACGTATTTGGTTTTACCGGACGTTCTGAGTTAGATACCGCGTTCAACAAGTATGGCTTAACTCCACGCGTGGTCTTTACGGCGACCGATGCTGACGTCATTAAAACTTATGTGCGTATGGGAATTGGGGTTGGCGTTATTGCTAGCATGGCTATTGACCAAGAGCTGGATAGTGACCTTGTTGCTATC
>NZ_JATABG010000345.1:0-3696 GCF_036533755.1 Vibrio sp. M260118
CTTTGGGCCAGTGCTCGTTTGTATCGAGGTTGAAACGCTGGAAGAGGCAATAGCGCTAATCAACAATAACCCTTATGGCAATGGCACTTCTATTTTTACCGCTAGTGGCGCAGCAGCGAGAAAGTTCCAACATGAGATTTTGGTCGGGCAGGTCGGGATTAATGTTCCTATTCCCGTACCATTACCGTTTTTCTCCTTTACGGGTTGGCGAGGTAGCTTCTATGGTGATCTCCACGCTTATGGCAAGCAGGCGGTACGTTTTTATACCGAAACCAAAACTGTCACGGCGCGTTGGTTTGATGACGATATCCCAAGCGGCCCAAACATGACGATTCAGCTTCGCTAAGGAGGCGTTATGGATTTCGAGTTAAATGAAGACCAAGTTGCTTTTGCCGGTACCGCAAGCCAGTATGCCAAAGAGCAGCTTATGCCGAATGCCGCTGAGTGGGACGAGAAGCAAATTTTTCCTAAAGAGGTTCTCAAGCAGGCTGGCGAGCTTGGTTTTCTTGGTCTGTATACGCCGGAGGGACAGGGTGGATTGGGGTTGAGCCGCTTAGATTCGTCTATTGTTTTTGAGCAGCTCGCTATGGGTTGTACTTCAACCACGGCATTTATGACCATCCACAATATGGTTGCATGGATGATTGGCAGCTTTGCTACTCAAGAGGTTCAAGTACACTTTTGTCCTAAGCTGATTAGCGGCGAGTGGTTGGGCTCGTACTGTTTGACCGAGCCGAATGCGGGCTCAGATGCTGCTTCATTAACCTCTTCAGCCAAATTAACCGAGCAAGGCTATGTGATTAACGGCACTAAGGTGTTTATCTCCGGCGCAGGTGAAACCGATGTGCTGGTGGTAATGGCTCGGACGGGCGACAAAGGGGCAAAGGGAATCTCGGCATTTGTGGTACCTGCGGATAGCCAAGGTATTAGCTACGGTCGCAAAGAGCCGAAAATGGGTTGGAACTCCCAGCCAACACGAAGCATCACATTTGAAAATGTTGTCGTTCCTAAAGAGTACTTGCTTGGAGAAGAAGGACAGGGCTTCACTTTTGCGATGAAAGGGCTTGATGGCGGACGGATCAACATCGCCACCTGCTCCGTCGGAACCGCGCAACAAGCATTAAACCTTGCACTTGAATATAGCAAAGAACGTAAACAATTTGGCAATGCACTGGCAAGCTTTCAGGCGCTGCAGTTTAAGTTGGCTGATATGGCAACAGAATTGATCGCCGCGCGGCAAATGGTCAGGCTGGCGGCAAGCAAATTAGACCGTGGCGACCCAGAGGCAACAGCTTACTGCGCAATGGCGAAACGGTTCGCTACCGATGTGGGTTTTAAGGTCTGTGATCAGGCGCTTCAGTTGTTTGGCGGCTATGGTTATATCAAAGAGTATCCGTTGGAGCGCCATTTCAGAGATGTCAGAGTCCATCAAATACTCGAAGGAACCAATGAGATCATGCGCCTAATCATCGCACGACGCTTACTAAGCGAAGGCTCGCAAATATTCTAAGGGAATCGATTATGTCTCAGCAAACCATCAACCCTATTGAACATAAGATTGACAACCATGTCGCTGTGCTGACCATGAACAACCCGCCAGCCAATACCTGGACTAAACAGAGTTTGAATCAGTTAAAAAGCTTAGTGTTAGAGCTCAATGATAATTTGGATGTCTACGCGCTAGTGATTACTGGGCAGGGCGACAAGTTCTTCTCTGCAGGTGCGGATCTTAACTTGTTCGCTTCGGGTGATACACGTGTCGCTGCGGAGATGGCGCGGGTGTTTGGTGAAGCGTTTGAAACCTTAAGTGCATTTCGAGGCGTCTCAATTGCTGCGATTAATGGTTACGCAATGGGCGGTGGGCTAGAGGTCGCTCTAGCCTGTGATATTAGAGTCGTTGAACAGCAGGCCATGCTGGCTTTACCCGAGGCTAAAGTGGGTCTATTGCCATGTGCTGGAGGCACGCAAAATCTTACCGCGTTGGTCGGGGAAGGCTGGGCAAAACGAATCATACTATGTGGCGAACAAGTGAGTGCTGAAAAAGCACTAGAAGTTCGTCTAGTGGAAGAGGTGGTTGAGCAAGGAAAGGCATTAGAGACAGCTGTTCGTCTTGCTGAAATGGTCGCAAACCAATCGCCGCCTTCGGTTACTGCGTGTAAATCATTAATCCAAAACACCCGTAATCACCCAATTTCGCATGGATTATTGAAAGAACGAGAACTGTTTATCCACCTATTTGATACTCAGGACCAAACTGAGGGCGTTAATGCCTTTTTGGAAAAACGCCGCCCAGAGTGGAAAAACAGGTAGGTTGAGGAGGAAGCAACATGAGTGAGTCTGTTCATTTTGCTGAGCTGCCCTGTAGTGACAGCGAGCATAAAATTGCCATCGCGACGTTAGATAACGCGGCATCTTTAAATGCCCTTTCGTTGGATATGCTGACTAGTTTAAAGCACCAACTAAATAAGTGGCACGATGACGACACCATCATCTGCGTGCTACTTGAGGGGGCAGGAGATAAAGCATTTTGCGCCGGGGGCGATGTACGTACTATGCACAGGGTGATGCACGACTCCACTGATGCGCAGATAGAAGATTTCTGCACCCACTTTTTTACCATCGAATATCAATGTGACTATTTAATCCATACCTATTGTAAACCTATCATTGCATGGGGTCAGGGCATTGTTATGGGCGGGGGCATGGGCCTCTATATGGGCTCTAGTCACAAGGTGGTTACTCCAAGCTCGCGCCTTGCGATGCCGGAAATCAGTATTGGCTTATACCCAGATGTTGGCGGAACATGGTTTTTAAATCGTCTCGATGATGGAGTGGGGTTATTTCTAGGTTTGACAGGGATGATGGTCAATGCCGCTGATGCACTTCAACTTCACTTGACTGATCACATAGTACTGTCGAGTGGCAAAGCAACATTGCTAGAGCAGCTCCAAGTCGCAGATTGGGATTGTGGTGATGACGCTTATGAAGTGGTCACAGAAATGCTTGAGTCTTTACAAATGGGAGCTGAAGAGCAGGCACCTGCGACGCAGATCAGCCGTTATCTTTCGAATATTCAAACCGCATGTCATGGCGAGAATATCACGCAAGTCGTCGAACAAATTGGTACGCTCGATATAAGTGAACCTTGGCTAGAAACGGCCAAGAATAACCTTAAGCAGGGCAGTCCGATTAGTGCTCATATCTGCTATCGCCAGATGATTGATCACCACAACCTCTCGCTAGCGGATTGTTTTCGTTTAGAGCTGACTGTTTCGGTTCGAAGCGCCTTACTTGGAGAGTTTCGTGAAGGGGTACGTTCGAGGCTCATCGATAAAGATGGCGACCCTAAGTGGCAATACAAAAGCGTTGCCGAGGTGGATGAGCATGTTATTGAAGGTTTGTTTACCCCTCTTTGGGATGATGAGAATCACCCCCTATTGCAACTAGGCCATTACTAACTTTCAGGAGCACGACATATGGAAACCATCGCATTTATCGGGCTAGGTAACATGGGCGCACCGATGGCACTTAATCTTGTCTCGGCTGGATTCAACGTTCAAGTCTATGACTTAGTCGAGAGCCTAACCAAACCGCTGACCGAAGCGGGGGCTAAGGTCTGCGACTCTCTGAAAAACGTTGCTGAGGGGGCTGATGTGGTGATTAGCATGTTACCAGCGGGCGAACATGTTAGGTCGG
>NZ_JATABG010000346.1:0-3695 GCF_036533755.1 Vibrio sp. M260118
CGCCTTCGACATTTCGTCAGCCACCATTGACAGCTGAATAGAGAGTTTTAGCTTAGAAAATTCGCGATGGCGAACGTAGTAATCTGTAATCCCAATAGCAAGTGGCGACAGGCGGTAGATACTCGCACCATCATTCACTTCACTGGTAAATCGGCTGATAAGTCGTTGTTTGACCATTTCGTTAATCGCATTGTTTGCGCGAAATGGCGACGCATCACCTGTTTCTTCAAATAATCGAGTAACGATAGCGAACGCATCATGCAGTTCACCCTCACCCAATTCTTCATCAAACCTTTCATTGCTGAGCACCGCAATAGCGATTAAAAATGCCAATCGCTCTGTTGTCAGGTTCAATGAGAAATCATGCTGTTTTACCCAACCGACCAACTCTTCGATCGGCAGTTCAGCATTTAGAGTCATCTCACTCATTATTAGTCCTGCTTATCTTTCTTTTGTGCCCATACATGTATGTATCGACCTAACGAGAGGTATGGCTCTTCTCTGCACAGTTGTTTTTCTAGCGCCAACACATCTTCATACTGGTAGTCGCCCATGTACTCCATATTACCTATGTAGTCACTAAAACAACGAATCCCAGATTTGCCACAAATTGAAAATCCTGCGTCTTCTATCCATTGATAGACCTCTTCAGGTTTTAAGCCTTTTTGTGGCTGTAGTTTAAATCTCTTGCGGTGCGGCATCCCATCAAGCACATGGGGAATGTTGCCACACACCACATTTTTATATACCAAGCCGTGATGGTTATAGAACATGATCGATGCCATGCCTCCAGGACGAACTTGTTGTAACACTTTATCCAAAGCGGGCTTTGGATCCGCCAACCACTCCATAACCGCATGGAACATCACAATATCCATTCGGGAGTTAATATGCTGGTCGATAGATTGGACGGGCGAATGAATGAAGCGATACTGCTCAAGCAGATCATTTTTTGCAATATCCTGCTCTGCTAACAACAACATTTCAGAAGATAGATCACATAACGTGACTTGGTGTCCGAGCTTAGCAAGCTTTTGCGACATTTGTGCCAAACCACCGCCCGCATCTAGCACATTGAGTGGCTGATTTGCTCCATCAACAGTATTAACGATCTGTTGAAGATCTTCCCAAACAATGACTTGGCGAATCTCTCCTTTGTCAGAACCGTAAATATTTTTTGCAAATTTGTGGGCAATATCGTCGAAATTGCGGTCTTCAGTCACAGCGGCTTAGGTTATTATGTCTCATCGTGCTGCTATTCTGTCATAAGAAAAGCAGGAATAAAGAGGCTTTCTCTTAAATTATATTCAATTGATGTTTTTTCGGACTATTTAAGTATGTTTGAGCTGAAAAAAGTTGTGTCTTCTTTGCTTATGCCACTTCCAGCGATGCTAATCATCGGTTTGTTTGGCCTAATGCTGATTATGTTTACTCGAAAACAGAAAACAGGATGTTTTGTTGTTCTATTCTCCTTCATCGGCATATTCCTTATTGCTTTCCAACCCGTATCTTCACGTTTGTTGATGCCACTTGAGCGTCAATACTCGGCCTTTTTTCCTGTCGACCAATCAATCGACTATGTAATGGTACTAGGTAGCGGCCATGTGGTTGATGACAAAATCCCTCCGACTTCTGAATTAAGTCGCACTGGATTAATGCGTCTCGCCGAAGGGATACGCGTTATGCGTATCTACCCTGGTTCAAAACTCATTCTCTCAGGTTACTCTGGCGGTTCAGAAGTCAGTAATGCACGCATGATGGCGAAGGTTGCTCTTGCGCTGGGGGTATCTAAGTCAGATATTATTTTGCTAGAGACCGCCAAAGATACCTGGGAAGAGGCTCGACAGGCCGCAGCGTTTGTCACCACCAAGAAGCTTGTTGTGGTCACATCAGCGAGCCATATGCAGCGCGCGCTAAACGAGTTCCATGCGACCGGGCTAAAACCTTATCCTGCCCCAACCAACTATTTAGCGCACAGCAACGTGACCCAAGCGTGGGCGAAATACACGCCTAAAGCTGTCTATCTAGAGCAAACTGAGCGCTACTGGCATGAAACATTAGGCAAGATTTGGCAAAAGCTACGTGATTGGGCGTCTGATTACGAAGAAAAAGCGATACAGTCTTCAGAAAGTAACGTGTAACTCCGCAGACCGATAAACAAAAAAATACCGAGGCGAGCCTCGGTATTTTTGTATTTGATTTACCCAACTAACTGGATATTAATCACCAGCAAACATATAACCTTCGCCGTGAACAGTTACGAATATTTGCGGGTTTTTCGGATCGAACTCCATCTTGGCTCGCATTCGACGAATCAAGACATCGATAGTACGATCGTTCGGCGCATCAACTCGGTGGCTGATCATATTGAGAATACGCTCGCGACTGAGGACCTGATTTGGGTACGAAGACAAGGCTACCAAAAGCTCATATTCAGCCTTGGTTAACTTTACAGGCTCTCCATTCCGACTTAAGGCACGACGCTGAATATCAAACGTCCACTCACCAAAACGAACCACATTGTCGTCTTGCTTAGCAGTCTTTTCCGTTGCGCCTGCGTTTCGTGCAGTCGAGATGCGCCAAAGCAAGTTTTTAACTCGCACTAACAGTTCTCTTAACTCAAACGGTTTGGTAACGTAATCGTCAGCACCCATTTCTAGGCCAACAATCTTGTCAATGCTATCCGTGCGTCCTGTTACCAGGATAATTCCAATGTCTGATTGACTGCGAAGTTCGCGCGTTAACATTAATCCATCTTCACCAGGCAGATTAATATCTAACATAACCAAATCAATCGCATTACCTTGTAGCATGTCACGCATTTGCTCGCCGCTTTCCGCTTCGCTGACTTGATAACCTTCATTCTGAAAGTAGCCAACTAGCTTGCTACGAGTCACTACGTCGTCTTCTACAACTAGTACATGATAACTCATCTACGCCACTTAATTTACATTGGGAATAGTTCTATATTTATTCTATTCATAATCCGTAACATTTCTACTGTTTATCGGTTTAAAACCGATAAAGATGATTTTTTATTGATTCAAGACAAACCCATTAAGCCTGTTAATAAAGCCTCACAAATAGTCATTTATTGTCACGTAAGCCATTACCGCTATTCATTTTTATTGGTTACACTTATAACTAGATATTTTAGGAGTGATACCTAATGCAAGAAATTAAAGCTTTCAACGAAAAACGCGCCGAAATTTATTGGTGGCTTTCAAGCCTTTACGCCAATGAGCTTACTGAAGAGAACCTACAGCAATATCAGTCGGAACAGATCCGTTCATTCCTCTCTGGTTTGGGTGAAAACGCCGAACTCAAGCCAGCAATTGACCGAGTTATCGATGCCCTTAATCGACTGATGGACCGAGAAGATGCTCAGCTTGAGCTCGCTGCAGACTTCTGTGAACTGTTCTTAAAGTCTGACCGCGATTCTGCCCTTCCTTATGCGTCAATGTACATTGGTGATTCAGGTCTACTTAATGACAAACCAGCCAAAGAGATGGAAGAGCTAATGAAGCAACATGGCGTTGCCGTCGACGCGAAGCTAAACGAGCCTGCCGATCACATTGCTATCGAACTCGACCTACTTGGCAACCTGATTGTTCGTTCTAATGAATTAGAACAGGAACGCCACCTAGAAGAAGCGTTTGCTGAACAAGAGAAGTTTATTCGTCAATATATTCTCA
>NZ_JATABG010000347.1:0-3690 GCF_036533755.1 Vibrio sp. M260118
TTGCTCATAGCGCTGCGAGCTTAGAGCCATTTATGAAGGAAACTTGGGCGGATGAGACTCAAAGTTTGGAAGAGTGCCTGCTACGACATTGGCAAATGTACAACAACTTAATGGCACAGCGTTTCCAAATCGCAGACGAAGACGTGCTGCGTCCCACTAAAGTTTCAGATCTAACTTACCAAATAGAGTGCGAAGCGCACGCAAAACTAACTGCTGAATAACTCCCTTTTTACAGCGGGCTTATGTGCCCGCTTTATAACCACTTTTCCATAGAAAGTAGATCCCACGCTACGCCATTGAATGAGCGGGTAGGAGAAACTTGGACCACCCCAAAGGTAGTTTAACTGTTCAGAATCAATGCAATTGATTAACAACTGTTGGTCTTTCTCGACGAATTCTCTTAACTGCACTTTTGCTCCAACTAACTGACTAATTGCGAGTAACAAGTTTCAATAAGTCACGAGTTCTAGACATTTGCATTAGTAGAGTTATTAAAAGAGAGCATACGTACTTCGTCACGTGGAAACCAACCAAGCTTTTGATAAAAAGCTTGGGCATTGAGGTTATCGTTAGCAACAAATAAGTGGGTTTTGTCCACACCTACTTTCGACAACGCTTCAACGGCACTGTTTATCAACTGCCGACCAAATCCTGCGCCTCGGCATTTTGAATCTACCGCAAGGTGCTGGACATAGCCGCGACGACCATCAGTACCAACTAAAATAGCACCAACAATCATATCCTCGCTCAGCGCGACGAAGCTCAATCCGGGATTTTGTTTTAAATACTTCGCGATGCTTTGCTCAGAATCTGCGTCACGTAACAACATCGCCTCTGTTGAGTTCCACAGTTTTATCACTTGTGAATAGTCTGAGATCTCCATCTCTCTGATCATGTTTTTTTCCTTTCAAAGCACTAGCTGAATGCGTCTACTGAACTCAAGTTGCGAATAAGCTGCTCAGGTGAAACTACGAGGGTGAGCAAATGAGTGACCTCTGGATCCTCAATCGGTTCCAATGCGTAAACGGGCTTTCCTAAACCAAGAGCATAGCCGATATCCATAGCAACACTTTTGCC
Source organism: Vibrio sp. M260118 (assembly GCF_036533755.1). Classification (NCBI taxonomy): domain Bacteria; kingdom Pseudomonadati; phylum Pseudomonadota; class Gammaproteobacteria; order Vibrionales; family Vibrionaceae; genus Vibrio; species Vibrio sp. M260118. The sequence continues at coordinate 1,078 of NZ_JATABG010000347.1, forward strand.
TACATACCCGCCAAAGTTAAGGATATAGATCACATCTGCTTGACGAATACGAAGCAAGCAGCCATCGATACCATCAGACTGCTTTGGATCTGAAATGGTTGTTTCAATCCCAGCCGTAAGTAACTGGTGTTTAACGGCCTGCATCTTATCTAAATACTTGAAGCTACCAGCGACATAAATTGTTTTGCTCATACGATTTCCCTACACCAAGCATCGGCAAACTAAACTGACAAAATCATATCAGCAAAAGTGCCAAATATTAACTGTCCTAAATTCCATAGAGACCCGACAAGCTCATTCAACATTAACTGATCAAACTATTAATACACCTTGACCAAACAACCACAAACATGAAACATTTATGAAAGTTAATTACGGACATTGATCACACTTTCACATTAGGTTATAGTTTCTACAGATAGATTTGGTAATTTAATTACAAAGGGAGGCCGATATGCTATCTGTAATTAAGAACATTTTTGTACCTACTAAAGACTACGCTGGCCGAAGCATTGATGCAGTTATCGCAAGATTGGCAGCTCAGACTAACACCGACGTTCACGCTTGGTCATACCTAAACGAGTCTGCGGTTTACGAAAACACTCAAACTGGTATGCGCGTTTACCGTCACGAAGTAAGCCAACGCGCTGCTTAAATAGGTATATCTATTGTGTAGGGTCGGCATTCGTTCGACCCTTAAGATAGATGTGTAACTCCTTTTCTTCTCACGCGCTAGTAAACAATCTTGACCCCATTTCCAACATTAAACGTGCCTAATTTCGACATTACGATCGCGACTGATAATGGTCACGCTAAGCGTTCTAACTTCACGACATTGCCCGCGCTTCGCTCGGCTAGGTTGGCTACTAGCTGCTTGGCAGGTACAGGTTTAGTTAAATAGAAACCTTGGCCAGTAAGGCACCCCAACTTATATAGATCCGTTTGCTGCTGTTGGTTTTCGACGCCTTCAGCGATAACCGAAACACCTAACTCATTACCAAGTTGAATGATGTTTTTTAGCAAAACCATAGAGGTGTTACTTGTGGAATAGTCCATAACAAAGCTACGGTCGATTTTAAGAGTTTGGAAATCAAAATCTTTAAGGTACGAAAGGGACGAATATCCCGTACCAAAGTCATCGAGTGCGATTCTAACGCCAAGGGACCTCAGTTCTGAGAATAGTTTCTTCGCCAGCGCTACGTTCTCGACCATCACTGTCTCTGTAATCTCAACTTCGATTTTTTCAGTCGGAACACCGGAAGACAAAATAGTCCGTTTGAGAGCGTCATAAAACTCTGGGTGCTTAAGACTTCTCGCTGAGATATTAATCCCAACCACGCCTAAGTCGATCCCCTCAGATAACCACTGCGCTTGTTGTTTAAGCGCTTTGCTTGTAACTAAAAGATCCAATAACCTAATTTGTCCCGTCGATTCAGCAACAGGAATAAAATCATTGGGATACAGTAACCCTTTTTCAGGATGGTTCCAACGAACCAAGGCTTCTACCCCTTTTACCTGTTCACTGCTCAAGTTCCACTTAGGTAGATAATGAAGCTCCAACTCATCATGCTCAATTGCATGATTTAACGCGTTCTCTATCTCTTTTTGTGACAGCGCAATGCGGTTTAACTCTTTTGAATAGAACTGGAAGTTATTTTTGCCCATCGACTTAGCGTGATACATAGCATTGTCGGCATATCGAATTAGGGTATCTTGCGTGGCGCTATCTTCCGGATAGATGGAGATGCCAATGCTGGCAGAGATCTGAACGCTATGACTACCCAATTGAAAATGGCTCGAAAGTGAAGCGATGACCTTCGAAGCTATACGGTTAGCAACAGCAATTGCAGCGCTAACATCGTTAAGGTGTTCTAGTACCACCACAAATTCATCACCACTAAAACGAGCCGAAAGGTCGGTAACACGAATGCACTGATTGATTCGCTTTGCTACCTCAGTAAGTAGCGTATCCCCTACTTCGTGACCATACTGATCATTCACATCTTTAAAGTGGTCAAGATCTATGAACAGCAAAGCAAATGATTTCTTAGACCGCTCCGCATTTAGTATCGATTGATTAAGCCTATCGATGAAAAGCGTTCGATTAGGTAAGTGAGTCAAGGGATCAAAATATGCTCGGCTGTGCAGCAGTGCATTTTTTTCTTCAATCGCATTATTGGCGTCAGTCAGCGATTCAAGCAGCGCATCTCTATTCCGCTCATATTTATGCTGAAGGCGAATAGAATACGCCGCGACAATAATAACCGCCGAAATCAAAGCGATGCTGATGCGTGTATAGCGCTCTATCCCTGATTCGTAGCTCGCTTTAATTACACGCTGAATTTCATCGGCTTTGCTCGCAAACTCCAAAAACTGTTCATCCCTACGCGCGGAATTAAAGGTACTAATACGATCCGATTGAATATGTTGATAGTTAGCTGCAACGTTGTTTTTAAAATCAGCCAACAGTTCGCGTAGTTCTACAAGTCGATTACGAATCTCTTCGTCTTCGACAGGAAGATAGCTCCCCATGATGCTTTCGCCACCTTCGAGTAACGCGACGACGTGCCAGTCGGCGATTTCTAGGTAGTACCATACCTCTTGAATAGATTG
>NZ_JATABG010000348.1:0-3689 GCF_036533755.1 Vibrio sp. M260118
CATGAATAAGATACTTTAGCTGTTCTAGCTTGTTGTACTGTGAGTAAGCGTTCTGATAGCCCTGTTTGGTTTGTAACATTTCAAATAGACTCTGTTCTGTCGGCCAGGTTTCTATTGTCATTGCAAACTGATTCACGATTCGGTCAGCTAGCGGAGCTTTATCTTTACCACGTAGAAGAGCATCTAACCCCTCTCCGTTTGCAAAATAAAGTGATTGCATTGCTTCGATGTTTGCCTTCAGATTTTGCATTGATGTTTTTGAGCGCCAAGATTCAGAGAAATATGGTCGCGGCTTGCCAAAGTTAGCCAGTGGACGACTCATCTTCTTCATACTGTATTCAAGCTGATTAGAAAGCAGTGCGATGTACTCTGACTGCCACTGCTTCTGATCAAGCTCAACCCAAGGGTTGGACTCCCACGCTTGTGCAATTTTGCCAGCGTTGATTTGAATGTTAGAACCTATCGCCGTTGCTGTTTGACAAGTTTGTAGGTTCCCAGTCAAGTTAGAGGCTTTGTCGTAGAGCAACCATTCAATCGAGCCAAGGCCTTGCACAGTTACACTTTGCAAAGCGATATCTGGCTGAGACCATGCGACAGGTCGTTTAACCAACTGACTCATTTTTCGTCCAGTTGTGTTCTTCTTGTCTGGCCAAAACTGGATGTTCCAACTTTGAGCAAGCGCCGCTTCTGGACCTCGCTCTTGCCCTTGTAGTGCCATCCAAGCCAGCATAGTCTGATGCCATTGCTTCTTAACCGACTCTAGATCTGAGCTAGACGCGCAATAATCGACAAGCGACTGAGACAAACTCGCCGCTTGTTTTTTAAAGCTGTGCGCTGATGCAAACTCAACCTCGTAAACACCTTGGCTAAGGTGATTGGTGTTTTGCGGCTGAGCCTCACCTGTTGTAGAACTCTGACAGCCGAGCAAAGTCATACCCATTATCGCAGCTAATATAGAGTGTCGTTGATTCATGATTAAATCCTATAGCGAGTTTAAGAACGCTATCAGCGCATCTCGTTCATTTTGATTAAACTTAAGCACTTTTTTCTGCGCTACTTCCGCTTCACCACCGTGCCAAAGCACCGCTTCCATCAAGTTACGAGCTCGGCCATCGTGCAAAAAGTAACTATGACCATTCACTTCTTCAGTGTAGCCAATTCCCCATAACGGCGGAGTGCGCCACTCTTGACCATTGGCAAGGTACTCTGGTCGATTGTCCGCTAAACCCGATCCCATATCATGCAGCAGCATATCGGTATATGGATGAATGGTTTGATTTGACAGCGCTGGCAGGTTATCTCGTACCGCTGTTTTAACATTGGTTTTGTGGCAGCTTTCACAGCCCGCTTGAACAAAGAGTTCTTGCCCCAGTTTTACTTGCGGATCATCGACATTACGGCGAATTGGCACCGCCAAATGCTGAGAATAAAACTCAACAAAGTCTAGGATGTTATCGCTAACTTCTGGTGAACCTCCATTTGGCAAATCATCACAAATCGTCTGCTTAGAGGTACAATTCTCATTGGGGAACAAATGACTAGTAAGGCCAACGTCGCCATTGAACGCAGCGGCATTTTGCTGCATTAAACTAGGTTGTCCCGCTTTCCAACCAAAGCGTCCTACAGCAAAGTCGTTAGCTCGAACGTCCCACACAATGTTCACTTTACCCGAAATTCCATCGCCATCTTTATCCTGCTCATCAGCCCATGCTTTGAGTGTTTCGTCCGGAATGCTTTCGAGTAAACCCAAACCGATCATAGGTGGAGCAACGCGTGCTGACATCTGAGTCTCAGGGTGCATCTCTCCATAGCCTAGGTGCGTAATGGCGAGATCTGGCTTGCGTAAAGTCACTACCGTACCGTCAGCAAATTTCACTGGCACATCGGTATAAGTAATTTGAATCCTGCCCTCCGGCACTTGATCTTGCAGTGCGAAGTCTTGGAGTTGGCCACCATAAGTTGGTTCTGGTATGACACCATCTTTAATAAAGGCTTTCTTTTGTTCTGGCGTCATTGCAGGAATGCTCAGACGCACTAGCATGGATACGGCGTGAATATCCCCCTCTTCTGGCGGATGACCACGACCATCTTTGATATGGCAGTTTTGACAACCATTAGTATTAAATAGTGGACCTAATCCGTCACGTGCATCTGTCGAAGCAGGCGCCTGAACCCAAGGATTACGGAAAAAGCTATTACCTACGCTAAAATCTAAACGTTTTGACATAGGTAGGTTTCCAGCAGGAAGCGAAAATGCATTAGCCCCCTCTTTCTTCACAGAGGTACCGCCTCCTGACTTGGCGTCATAGGCCTGTACGGAGAAAGATGCGCTCAGGCCAATAAGGCTGGCAAGAATAGTTTTCGTGTACAACTTCATGGCAAAGATCTCGACTCGAAAATAACCTGAGTTTTTAAGTGGGAATCATTCTCAAAAACACAGTCGGTAAAAAACGGCAAAAGGGCTCTTATGAGCCCTTTTATTTTATGCGTGTCCCAGATTAGAACTCGTGGTCTGCAGTGTCTGGATTCAAACTAGTGATACCGACGATCTTTGCTGCACGTTCGATTTGAGCAGTTTGCTCAACCAGAGACATGATGGTGTCATTAACCAGTGCATTACCTTGTGTGTTGCCCGCAGCAATAAGCTGATCAAAGTACTGACCTTCTTTCTCAGCTGAAGTCACTAGCTGACCAACTTGAGCACGGGTTACATCAAACTGCTTTTGGATCTCTTTAGCTGCTTGCTGATCTTTTTGCGCTACTAAGTCGTTGATGCTTGGACCAGAAAGCAGTGTACCGTCTTCACGCTTATAGATACCGGTATAAACGTTGTAGATACCTTGCTCGTTGTAGTAGTGAGAGTTATGAGTGTTATCTGAGAAACAATCGTGCTCATCTTCAGTAGAGTTCGCTTCTAGCGCAACCTTCATTCGCTCACCGGCTAGCTCACCAAGAGAGAGTGAACCCATGCCAAATAGCATTTTACGTAGACCATTGTCAGCAGAACCATTTACAAGCTCTTCACGGTAGTTCCCTTTAACGTCAGCTGACCACTGTTTTTCCATCCACTCTAGGTCTTGTACTAGAAGCTCAGCAGCAGCTTTAAGGAACTCACCACGGCGGTCACAGTTACCATTTGTACACTCAGCACCAACAACAAAGTCTGTGTAAGCACGTTGACCTGCACCTGCGTTCGTACCGTTTAGGTCTTGACCCCAAAGCAAGAATTCAATCGCGTGATAACCAGACGCAACGTTCGCTTCAGATCCACCGACTTCATTTAGGTCGGCAATCAGCTCTGGAGTAATCTTCGCAACGTCTAATGTTGATGCGCCAATTGTTAGCTCTTGGTTAGCAACGATATTAGCGTTCGCGCCTTCGTTACCTAGCTCATATTGATAGTCTGCAGATACATAGTCGATTAGACCTTCATCAAGAGGCCATGCGTTTAGTTGGCCTTCCCAATCATCGACAATCGCGTTACCAAAACGGAAAACTTCAGACTGTTGGTAAGGTACGCGCGATGCAAGCCATACTTGTTTAACTTGTTCAAACTTAGCCGCAGTCGGATTCGCGAGAAATGATTCCACTGACTTGTCTAGAGCTTTGGCTGTTGTAAGGGAATCTGCAAACACCGCATGAGCGACATCAGCGTAATGTTCAACCACCTGCTGTTTGGTGACAGATGC
>NZ_JATABG010000349.1:0-3666 GCF_036533755.1 Vibrio sp. M260118
TTTCATACGTTTGTCTGCTGGGTAAAAGCTTTGCCCAATAGTGACTGCGGTTGAGTTCTCGGGGTTTACTGATACTTCGACGGGGTCGTTAACCAAGCCTTTGGCTAGCTCGCGGATCTCAGCTGAGAAAGTTGCTGAAAATAGCAAGTTTTGGCGCTTAGCAGGCAGCAGATTAAGAATTTTACGAATGTCACGGATAAAGCCCATATCTAACATACGGTCAGCTTCATCTAGTACCAGCACTTCAAGTTGATCAAACTTAATGGCGTTTTGTTGGTAAAGGTCTAGTAGGCGACCTGGAGTTGCAACTAGCACATCGCAACCTTTGCGCAGCTTAATCATCTGTGGGTTAACTTTTACCCCACCAAACACTACCTGAGAAGTTAGGCGCTGATAACGGCTGTATTTAAATACGTTTTCTTGTACCTGAGCGGCGAGCTCACGTGTTGGAGTCAATATCAAGGCACGAACGTGATTACCTTTGACACGCTGACCGTTATCTAAACGCTCAAGAATCGGCAGTGTGAAGCCTGCAGTTTTACCTGTACCTGTCTGCGCGGCAGCCATGACATCTTTGCCTGCTAGTACGGCAGGAATGGCTTGCTCCTGAATTGGAGACGGTTTGTCATAGCCTTGCTCTTCAATTGCTTTGAGGATTGGGGCAGAAAGGCCTAAGGAGGTAAAACCCATATATTGTTCTCTATAATTCAACGGTGATCGCAGCGCGCTCAAAAATGCGTCGACACGAAAAAGGGCGTCATTCTGCGCCCTTTAGCCCTGAACATCAACCTATATATTTGCTCGTAGGCGGAGAATGAAACATTGGCTAGCGGCAAAAATAAAGCCAGAGAGCATACCAAACAGGTGAGATTCCACCGCAACACGAGCATTGATCAGTTCGCTGGTGGATGATGAAGCGCCCATAGTGAGTTCCCAGCCTATTTTGAGCATGACGCCAACAACCAATAGCCAACTACTCTTTCTGCCGTTGAGCGCTTCTTGCAGGGAGAAAAAGGCAAACAGGCCATGCAAAACACCTGATAAGCCGACATAGCCATTCATACTGGTTAGGAAATTAAGTGCGCCAACTGCAATACTAATAGTGATTAAACAAAATGTGAGTGCTTTTACTGATGGTTTGAATATAAAACTCATCACCCATAGGCCTGCAAGGTTCATGGCTAGGTGGGCAAAGTTGGTGTGAGTGAAATTTCCTGTTAGGATTCGCCACCACTGGCCGTGAATAATTAAGTCGCGTTGCCAACTCATCTGCGATGCCAAAGGTTCGACTTGAAGGCCGAGGCACACTAAGCTGATAGCGATTAACAGAAATAATAAGCGCACACTATGTCCCGATACTGTTCTCAATGTGGAAAATCACTCAAAGCGTGTATTTGTGAGTGGATACAAAGACTAACATCGAACGTTGAGTTGGTCATCTTGCAACATCACAGTGAAACAAATAGGCCAATGGGAACCGCGCGAATCTTAAATTTGTCTCTTGCTAATAGCTACTGCTTTAAAGGGGAGGACTTTTCTGCCCATGATGAGCTAAACCAACTGCTCAGTGATTCAAGCCACCACCACTTTGTGCTCTATCCTGGCGAGGGCTCAGTGAGTCATACTCAGGTGGCTGAAAAGCTCGCGGCTGAGCAAAAGGTCAGGGTTATTTTACTCGATGGTACGTGGAAGAAAGCGTATAAAATGTGGCAATTGTCTACCAATCTTCACGCTTTGCCTCTCGTACACTTACCTGATGACCTACAGGGTAACTATCGCATTCGTAAAGCACCAAGTGATAACAGCCTCTCGACGGTGGAAGCGGGCTACCATATTCTCTCTCTACTCGAACCTGAGAAAAACTTCTTACCCTTAATTGATGCGTTCAATCAAATGATCGAGTTTCAAATTGAGCAAATGCCCCCCGGCGTGTTTGAAAAAAACTACAGTGCTTGAAGCTGAGCTGTTTACTTCTTTCTAGTGAGAGGAGAACAATTGCTGGTGGAGTCTTTGTGCATGACCATCTGTCATCGACGAGATATAATCGGCAATCACTCGATAACCTTCACTGTCACTCTCTTTCGCGAGCCACTTCTGGCGTATATTAATAGGCAAGAGTCGTTCTGGGTCGGCGCTGAGCGCTTCAAAGATATCCATGATGATCTGCTGGCCTTTATACTCTGCTACCTGAACTTGAGGCACTTGAATTACGTAGTCACTGACGAATTTCTTTAATACGTTGAGTGCTTTCGCCATAGTGGGTTCTAGGACCGCATTAAAGCCGAGCAACTCACTTTGGAAAGGCGCGTCGACAGGTCTAATCGAAATACTGGTCAGTAGCGCGTTGACCATACCACCAATGGCATCTTTGCGTTGGTAGTGTGTGCCCGAAAATAGCATATCGGTGATTGATGCGATGTGCTTTTCAAACCAAGGGTCACCGCACTCGGATAGGTAGCTAGAGGCACCTTCAATCCACTGATGGCGGTTAACCATCCCTAACACAATGGCATCTTCTAAGTCGTGCACGCCATAGGCGATATCGTCGGCCAGTTCCATGATGGAGCAATCAATCGATTTATGTCGCGTTTTACTATGCTGTTTATCAGTGAGTTTTTCGTCACGCATCTGGCTGAATAGTAATTTGTCTTGTTCGCTCAATGGCTTAACCACCCAGTCAAACAGGGTTTTATCACAGTCATAAAGCCCTTTTGCTGGAGACCACTCTTTGGCTTTTAAACGGCGTTGATGGGTCACACTCTCCGGAACTTCTGCCGCGCGTGTATGGCTAATCATTGCTGGGTATTTTATTAAGCCAAGCAGGGTACGGCGAGTCAGGTTCATACCGAACTGCTCAGTATAGGGCTCAAGCTTAGTTACAATACGAAATGTCTGCGCATTGCCTTCAAAACCACCGTGTTCTCGCATCATATAGTTGAGGGCGACTTCACCACCGTGCCCATAGGGTGGGTGGCCGATATCATGAGCAAGGCAGAGTGAGTCAATTAAGCTGTCACTCGGTAATACATCTCTAAACTCAGGCTGCTTTTGTTTTAATTGAGCGACTATGCCAGTACCAAGTTGCGATGCTTCAAGAGAGTGGGTGAGGCGAGTGCGGTGGAAGTCATCAAAGCTATTACCGTGCACTTGAGTTTTTGCTTGGAGACGACGAAAAGCCGCAGAGTGGAGGATTCGCGCTCGATCTCTTTGGTACGGGCTGCGGTGGTCATCGCGGCGAATTTTATGTTCGTCATCGTGCCGTGCATGCCACTGAGAGTTAATTTCAAAGCTCATGAACTCTTCCCCACCTCTTTTCTGATTAGAGTTTCAGCATACCAAGTCGGTTGTTAGGTTAAAAGTATCTAAGACAAATAGTTGATTTAAATGATATTCAACTGTTGTCGTGACTAAACTCAACCAGCTCGTCTATTGGTAGCGGCTTAGCGTAAAAATAACCCTGTCCCAAATGGCATTCATGTTCGAGTAGATGATGATTCTGCTGTTTAGTTTCGATACCTTCCGCGACGACCTTAAGTGAGTGAGCTTGGCCAATGGCGATGATGGCGCGAATTAAAGCATCACTCTGTTCATTGATGAGCATTTTGTCGACAAAGGTTCGTTCAATTTTGATCTCGTTAATAGGTAAATTGCACAGATAACTGAGTG
>NZ_JATABG010000350.1:0-3653 GCF_036533755.1 Vibrio sp. M260118
GTCGCTGACATACAACCGACTCTACATCATTCTATTTTGCGGTTTGGTGTTTTGGGGATTGTTGATGGTGCTGAAGAAAACGCCACTAGGGTTACAAGTTCGCGCCGTGTCTCAAAACCGTGGTATGGCGCGCGCAATGGGTATCCGCTCAGAACGCGTTGATGCGATGACATTTGGCCTGGGCTCTGGTGTAGCTGGGGTTGCAGGCGTTGCACTGTCACAATTAACCAATGTTGGACCAAATATGGGGCAGGCTTACATCATTGATTCCTTCATGGTGGTGGTGTTTGGCGGCGTAGGCAACCTATGGGGTACGCTCGTTGCTGGCTTAAGTTTAGGTCTGTTCAACAAAATTCTCGAACCTTGGGCAGGAGCGGTACTCGCCAAAATCCTAGTGCTTGTGTTCATTATTCTATTTATTCAAAAACGTCCTCGTGGTCTTTTCCCACAACGTGGTCGTGCGGCTGAGGGTTAAGGAGAAGATTATGCAGTCGAAATCATTCGTTCTCTCAGCAATGCAAGGTGACAAGGGCGGTCAAATGACCATCTTTGCTCTACTTGCTGCTATTGTACTGGTGCCACTAACAAACATCATGTTGCCAAGTGGTCATCCTCTTCATGTAGAAACATTCACTATCTCGCTTATGGGTAAATACCTTAGCTACGCAATGTTGGCTTTGGCGCTTGATCTAGTCTGGGGCTACCTTGGCATTTTGAGCTTAGGTCACGGCGCTTTCTTTGCGCTTGGCGGTTATGCGATGGGGATGTACCTGATGCGCCAGATAGGTGACCGAGGCGTCTATGGTGATCCAATTCTGCCTGACTTTATGGTGTTCCTCGATTGGAAGATGTTACCTTGGTTTTGGAACGGTTTTGACCAGTTCTGGTTTGCCTGTTTGATGGTAGTGCTAGTACCCGGTGCATTAGCCTATGTGTTTGGTTATCTTGCGTTCCGTTCGCGCGTTTCTGGCGTGTATCTATCCATTATGACTCAAGCATTAACCTACGCGCTGATGTTGGCGTTTTTCCGAAATGAGATGGGCTTTGGTGGTAACAACGGTCTAACAGACTTTAAAGACATCTTAGGTATGAGCCTGCAAAGCGATGCAACCAAAATAGGTTTGTTCGTCTGTACGGGTGTTGCGCTGATTTTAAGCTACATCGCTTGCCGTATGGTGGTGACCAGCCGTTTAGGACGTGTAGCATTAGCGATACGTGATACTGAGTCGCGCACCCGCTTTATGGGTTATGACGTCGATGGTATCAAGCTATGGGTCTTTGTACTTTCAGCAGTCATTGCGGGTATTGCTGGTGCACTGTATGTACCTCAAGTTGGCATTATTAACCCTGGTGAATTTGCACCGTTGAACTCAATCGAGGTTGTGGTTTGGGTTGCGCTTGGCGGCCGTGCAACACTATTCGGTGCGATTGTCGGTGCATTGATCATCAATTACGCAAAGAGCTGGTTCACCGTTGAGTTCCCAGAAGTATGGCTATTTGCGCTGGGTGGTTTGTTCGTCCTATCTACGATGTATTTCCCGCAAGGCGTCATTGGGTTTATCTCTGAAAAATGGCAGTTAATCCGTAAGTCGAAAAAGGCTGAACCGACAAACGTGGAAACCAAGGAGGCGACGGTATGACAAAGTTAAATGCAGTAAAACACTCAGTTCAATCGTTTACCAACCGTGGTGAGGTTTTTGAGTTTCTTAAACCTGATGTTCATCCGGCTATTGATACTCGCCACAACGTACTTTTATACGTAGAAGGGGTAAATAAAAACTTTGATGGTTTTAAAGCGATCAACGATCTCAATCTTTACATTAAAGAGGGAGAGCTGCGCTGCATCATCGGACCAAACGGCGCCGGCAAAACTACCATGATGGATATCATCACAGGTAAAACTAAGCCAGATACCGGATCAGTTTGGCTTGGCTCAAACATCAACCTACTCAAGATGAACGAAGCAGAAATAGCTAATGCTGGTATTGGACGCAAGTTCCAAAAGCCAACTGTGATTGAGTGTCTGACTGTGTGGCAAAACTTGGAACTGGCTATGTCGGGCGTTCGCTCTGTTTGGGGCACGTTTACGGCTCAACTAGCCGGTGAGCAAAAAGACAAACTACTGTCGGTACTAGAACTGATCCATTTAAAAGATGAAGCGAGTAACACCGCAGGCAATCTTTCTCACGGTCAAAAGCAGTGGTTAGAAATCGGAATGCTATTGATGCAAAACCCAAAACTTCTCCTTGTTGATGAACCTGTCGCGGGGATGACTCACCAAGAGATGGATAGAACCTCGGAACTGCTCAATTCATTAGCAGGTAAACACTCGGTCGTTGTAGTTGAGCACGATATGGATTTCGTTCGCTCTATTGCAAGCCATGTTACCGTGCTGCACCAAGGCCATGTGCTTGCAGAGGGCACTATGGACCAAGTGCAAGCTCACCCGGAAGTAAAACAAGTTTATCTCGGAGAATAGGATGTTAGAGATTCAATCAGTAAACCAATATTATGGTGAGAGCCATACACTATGGGATCTCAACATGGTGATTCCAGAGGGTAAATGTACCGTGCTAATGGGGCGTAACGGTGTGGGCAAAACCACATTACTTCAGTGCATTATGGGCTTGGTTAAAGTCGAGAGTGGCGATATTAGTCTGAATGGCAACTCGTTGCTTAAGCTTGATGCCGAAGAACGCCCGCGTCACGGCATAGGCTATGTCCCGCAAGGTCGTCAGATATTTCCGATGCTTACCGTGCAAGAGAACCTTGAAGTCGGTTTGCCAATTCGTGACAAAGGCGATCGAAAGATCCCTGAATTTATCTTTGAGATATTTCCTGTGCTGAAAGAGATGCTACACCGTCGAGGAGGCGATTTGTCAGGTGGTCAGCAACAGCAACTCGCGATTGGGCGCGCCCTCGTGGTTAACCCTAAGTTGTTGATCTTGGATGAACCTACAGAGGGTATTCAACCCAATATTGTGCAGGAGATTGGCGACATCATCCGCATGCTCAATGAGAAGCTTGGCCTAACCGTGTTGCTCGTTGAGCAGAAGCTACCATTTGCACGAAAAGTGGGCGATCGTTTTTGCATTCTCGATCGAGGTCGTCAAGTGGCTGAAGGTGAGATGGCAGGCTTAAACGAGAAACTGATTAAGGAATATTTAACGGTATGAGTACGGTTGAAGACAGCTTTGTATCATCGCTAAATTTGCAAGATTTAATCTCGAGTAATGTTAGGGATGGATGGAAAGCAAACTTAGATCTGACTTTTGTTAACCGTGGGGATAAAACGGTGGTTAAACACCGTTCTCAATCAGGGCCGCTTGCTATTCAACGGCCCCTGTATCCAGATGGCACTACTTGTCATACCTATTTATTGCATCCACCTGGTGGTGTCGTTGGCGGTGACACGCTAAATATAGCAATTACCGCTGAACCCAATTCCAATGTCCTAATTACCACACCTGGGGCAACGAAATTCTACCGTTCAGATCATAAGTATGCGGTGCAAAAACAAGTATTAAGGGTACAGCAGGGCGCACAACTGGCTTGGTTGCCACAAGAGAACATCTTCTTTCCTAACGCACATGCTCAGATTGACACCGAGGTGCATCTTGAAAAGGACGCCCAATTTTGGGGCTGGGAAATGC
>NZ_JATABG010000351.1:0-3617 GCF_036533755.1 Vibrio sp. M260118
ATAGTTTGTTTATGCCCTGTTTGGATCTTGATGAACTCGACGTATTGCAAAAGAAAGTTTGGGGCTTTGGTACACGTTGGTGGCATTGGGCGAGATTTAAGCGTGATGATTATTTAGGCCAAGGGGACTTAAAACAGGCGGTACTAGACAAAGTTACCGAACTTGGCGGTCAGTCATGCACCGGAGCGGTAAAAGCGGTTCTTCATCTAAGATATTTTGGCCTCTACTTTAGCCCGGTGAATTTCTACTACATATACGACGATGAGCAGCAGTGGCGGTACTTATTAGCAGAGGTAAGCAACACCCCTTGGAATGAACGCCATTACTACTTGTTAGATGCAAATGACGAGCTCACATGGAAGCACAGCAAAGCTTTCCATGTTTCTCCGTTTAACCCACTGGAACAAGAGTACGTTTGGAAAATTAAACCGATCGAGAAGCGCTTGTCTGTCCATCTCGAATGCCACTGCTCTGAAAAAGAGTTTGATGCGACGTTAAAAATGGCCAAGCAGCCTCTAAGTTCGAAAGTGCTTCTTAAGCATTTGATCGTTACGCCAATCATGGCAGTAAAAGTCACCATGGGTATTTATTGGCATGCATTAAAGCTATGGCTCAAAGGAGCACCGTTTTACAGCCACCCGAAGTATGAATACGGCAATGAACCAAAAGCGACTCAACGCGCGGAAACGAATAACAACAAGGAGTCCCAACAATGATTAACTCACAAACGCTACCTTTGCCTGCGCAACTGACGTCGGTACAAAAGACCGCAAGGAATATTGCTTTCTCTTGTCTGTGTAAGATTCAGTTTGGTTCGTTGACTGTTGTTGAGTCTTTTAGAGTAGAAGGCTCTCAACAAGTTAGAGAAAGCTTTGGCACCCCAAGAAACGGTCAACCAAGCGCCATTATTGAGGTGAAGAATCCCGCCTTCTACGCACGTCTTCTCAAAGGAGGAAGCATCGCCGCTGGTGAAGCATATATGGATGGTTGGTGGGACAGCCCAAATCTAACCGCTTTGATGGAGTTGATGGCGCTGAACATGACGACTCTTGATTCGATTGAAAGTCGCTCTAGCTTGCTGTCTAAACTGGTCTATCAAGTCGGGCATTGGCTCAACCGCAACACGGTAGAGAACTCGGCAAAAAATATCCAAGCTCACTATGACTTGAGCAACGAGCTTTACCAGACGTTTTTAGACAGCCGAATGCTCTACTCATCGGGTATTTACGCTTCAGAGCATGACACCCTAGAGCAAGCTCAAATCAATAAAATGGAGCGTCTGTGCCATCAATTGAAATTGAGTGCTAACGACTCAGTGATCGAGATAGGCACAGGCTGGGGGGCGATGGCGATCTATATGGCGGAAAACTACGGTTGTCATGTCACTACCACGACAATTTCTGAACAGCAATACGAGTACACCAAACAGCAAGTTGAGCAGAGAGGGCTGGAAGATAGAATTACCCTGCTTAAGAAAGACTACCGTTTACTTGAAGGTAGCTTTGACAAACTGGTGTCGATTGAAATGATCGAGGCGGTGGGTAAGCAGTTTCTTACGTCATACATTCAAAAGTGTCAGTCGCTGCTAAAGCCTGGCGGTTTGATGGCAATCCAAGCGATCACCATCGCTGACCAACGTTATGACAGCTACAGCAAAAATGTCGATTTTATTCAGAAGTATATTTTCCCTGGTGGCTTCTTACCTTCGATTACGGCGTTGACGCAGGCGACTACGCAGCATAGTGATCTCGTTTTAAGAGACCTATTCGATATTGGCCAGGACTACGCCCAAACGCTAAGAGATTGGTACATCAAGTTTAATCAAGCTCAAGAACGCGTGTCTGAACTTGGATTCGATCAACGCTTTGTACGCATGTGGAACTACTACTTCTGTTATTGCGAGGGTGGCTTTAGAGCTAAGTCGATCAGTACGGTTCACATGACTTTCCAACGTCCGTAGAAGTTGCCCAGAGGGAGTACGTGATGAAACGGCTATTGATTGTTTCAACTTGGTTTCAAGTTATCTGGTTTTGTGCGGTTATAGGCAATTATGACCTGCAATATGTGACGTTATCACTGGTTACTCTGACGCTGATTGTATTCGCGGTCAAAGCGACATTCAGTTGGATTAAATATGCTGTGATTGTTGCATTAGGACTCGCGGTTGATTTTACCAACTTAACGATTGGTTGGCTTCAGTTTGAATCCGGACACTTCCCCTTATGGCTATTTGCATTGTGGCTGATATTTGCTTGGTACGCCTATTTTTTGCATCCAATACTGAGCCAGTATCCATTGATTCTCGTATCAATGGTAGGAGGGGTAGGAGGAGCGCTCAGTTATGCAGCCGGAGAGAGCCTTGGCGCCGTCTCATTTGGGGTTTCTACCTTCACTATGGTTGGTATCTTGTTCGTTGAGTGGTCTTTGCTCATTGGGATAATTATTAAGGTATATGGATATGAAAGTGCTAACAACTCTAGTCACTTACCTCACACTAACAGGTAGTGCTATCGCGTCGACGCCTGCTGCGACGAATGTGGATGATTGGAGAAGTTGGACTAGTGTCGGCCAAGCACAGTTGACGATGTTCTTCTTTGATATATATGAGTCGCAATTGCTAAGCCCGAATGGAGATTATGTTGTCGACCAAGATATAACGCCGCACCCGCTTGCCTTGTCTATTACTTACCAACGTGACATCTCGCAAAAGCAGTTGCTTGATGCCACCGTTGAGCAGTGGGACAAGCTGGGCTATAAGCAAAGCACGACCCAAGCTTGGTACTCTAGACTGCAAGCGATCTTCCCCGACATAGAGGAAGGCAACAACCTTACCTACGTGACAGATGGCCGCAAGGGGCAGTTTTATTACTCAAACCCTCAAGCAGAGCAAAGAATGATCGGTTCGATTGAAGAAGAGGCTTTCAATGATGCTTTTCTTGCCATTTGGCTGTCTCCTGACACTGAATATCCGAGACTTAGACAACGTTTAATTGGGAGCAATTAATGCTAAAGCGTATAAAGGCACTTGTTCTTGTCGTGCTGTCGACAATTTTGCTAATCGGTTGCAGCGCTGATTTGGATGATTACCAAGATACTGGCCCAGACTTTAACTTGTTCGAGTATTTTAATGGCAAGTCTACAGCGTGGGGTATGGTTCAAGACTACACCAATAAGCAAACTCGGCGTTTTGAAGTAGCGATTGTCGGCACAATAGATGGAAACACGCTTACACTGGTAGAAGATTTTGTGTTCGATGATGGTGAAGAGTCTCAGCGCATATGGAGAATCGAACGCCTTGGCAACGGAACTTATCAAGGCCGTGCCGATGACATCATTGGCCAAGCTACCGGAAAAGAAGTGGGTAATGCATTGCAATGGGAGTATGATTTTGAACTTCAGCTAGAGGACTCGACCGTGGTCGTTACTTTTGATGATTGGCTTTATCGCCAAGATGAAAAGCACGTGTTTAATCTGACCAAGATTAAGAAGTTTGGTATAGAGGTAGGGCGAATAACGCTGTTTTTTCAGAAAGAATAGAGAGTCAGATATTATCCCGATTGGCGTTGTTCAGTCATCCCCGAGAGCGAGGAACGAGGGAGTTGGGGATCTCTCAAAGC
>NZ_JATABG010000352.1:0-3613 GCF_036533755.1 Vibrio sp. M260118
TTTCAGAGATGTCTGGTGAGGGTGTTCTCGAAGCATAATTGATGAAGCAGCTAGAAAAAAGGAGCCTCAGGCTCCTTTTTTGCGTTTTAGCCTGTTGTTTTCATTCTGGTTGTATCGATCCGTTTTTGCATCTCATTTTGAGAATCGGCCAGCTTAATTTTCTACCCTGTTTGTATCTCTCTGAAAGTTCTCGATAATATTCATCTAGATGAGTATGGTGTTTTTGGCATACACATTGCCTAGATCTACTCACAGGCCACAACATGGTGAGTTTTACCGTTTTTAGGAGGGTGTTATGGCGAACTCCAATGAAGTTATAGATACAGCGATCCCTTTTGGTGCAGAGTTCCAAGGTACCAATCTGTTTTCACCGCTACTATTTGACTCTGGTAGATTGCAAATCAGTGATGAAAATCGAGTTCGCGTTCGCTTCGCCCCGAAAAGCGTTGTTGCTGACCCGGACACTCTAGGGTCACTAACGATAAATGAATCTGGACGCTGGGAATACTCGGTCTATCACATTAAAACGCAATTTCTTGCGTTAGGTGAAAGAAAGGTCGAACTGTTTTCATTGACCTCGACCAAGGGTGAATCATTGATTATGACTCTTGTACTAATTGGCTCATCAGGCGGCGCGTTGATTGATGATCTTGGGACTAAGGTGTGCTTTGTTTAGCGACTCGCCTCAACTCATCGCAACTGGGTCATCACCTCGCGTTTGATTGTTTCTAAACGCTTCGGTAACTGACGGTGTCGTTTGGTGAGAAAATAGAGGGTCTCGACGACTTCATTACTTGGTTCAAAGATAGAGACACGCTGTTTGTCAGGGAATGAGTCAAGAGCACTTTTTGGCAGAACAGTGAAACCTAAACCATTGGCGACAGGCATCAAGATCTGATTCAACTGATTGATGTATCCGCTGACGGGAATGTCATCAATGTTCATTTTTTCCAGTTCAGACTCCCCACACTGAGCAAAATAGATAGAAAGATAGGTCACCGCATCTGGGTGCTGGATCAATCCTATCTCTTTGAGATCATCTTTTGTAAGTGTTTTCGTTGCGCGCTTTTTGGGTAACATCAAGCATAATGGCTCATTGCCTAGCACTTGTGAATCAAATCGAGAGTCAGAAGGTACTTGGGTTACTATGCCGATGTCAGTCTGCCCCGAGAGAACATCCGCGACGATCTTATGATGTGGCGCGGCTTCAAGTCGAGGAATCAGTTGTTGATGTTTACATTGTAAATTAAGCAAATGAGGGTACAGAAGCAGGGCGAGTGACCCAGAGCATGATAGAGAGACGCTGCCTGAATATGGGTCTTCCATATTGAGTGAGTTCAGTAACTCCGACTCTTGACGCTCAGCCTGAAGCGCATATTGATAGACTCTCTTTCCGGCCTCTGTAACTTCAAAGCTTTTGTTATGTCGTTCAATGAGTGGGTATCCACACGCTTGTTCTAGCTTTTTGATGTGCTGACTGACTCCTGGCTGAGTCATATAGAGCTTTTCGGCAGTTTTGGTGAAATGGCCTGTATCCATCAATGTCGCGAAGGTCTTGAGCCACGTTGGGTTAATCATCTCATCTTCTCATAACAAAATATTATCCAGATTAGTTTATGAGATAAAAATAAATTTTGATAACTAAAGTTTGTTTGTGAAGTGCAATCGGGAAATTAGTCGCTAATCTTGAACTTGGTAACAAATAAGTAATGCATTTATTAGATTTTTATTGTTATTATCGCGGCAATAGTCGGGGAGCCTAACCCATTTGGAAAGGGCTGAGATCGCGAAGCGAGACCCGTTGAACCTGATTCAGTTAGCACTGACGTAGGGAACTATACGCAGCCAGTTTGCAAACTCGGTGATTGGCTGTACTCGCATTCGATGAATTAGTCTCATTTCTTGAGTTCCTTTTCGTGGTCGAGAGTTCCTTTACGTCTTGTAGTAGGAGCATTTATGCCACATTCACAAGACACTACCCCAATTGTACTCACCATTGCTGGCTCTGACAGCGGTGGCGGTGCCGGTATTCAAGCCGACATCAAAGCTATGTCAGCGACAGGCAGCTATGCTTGCTCAGTGATCACCGCCATTACTTCACAAAATACCCAAGGCGTATCTGCTATCCACCCAATTCCCCTTGAGCATATTAAAAGTCAGCTCGATGCAGTGTTTAGCGATCTCAATGTAGTTGCAGTCAAAGTTGGCATGTTGGCCGATGCTGAGATCATCAAAGTTGTTGCAGCAAAGATTCGTCAGTATCAACCTAAACACTTAGTGGTTGACCCTGTTATGGTCGCAACCAGCGGCGACCTACTTTTAGAGCAATCAGCGATTTCAACCCTTAAACAAGAGCTACTACCGCTCGCTGATCTTATTACCCCAAACCTCCCTGAAGGTGCTGCCCTGATCGGTGTTGAAGTGCCGCAAGATGAAGAGCAAATGGGCGCAATGATTGAGTCACTTCGAGCGCTTGGTGCTAAGGCGGTACTGCTTAAAGGTGGTCATCTTGAACAAGGTGAAAACAGTAATGATCTTTTCATTGAGTTAAGTAGCAGTGAACTTATCGCCGCTAAACGGGTGGCGACAAAAAATACTCATGGAACGGGCTGTACGCTCTCATCGGCGATTGCTTCTTATCTCGCGCAAGGTTATAACTTGCACAAAGCGGTGCATCTTGGAAAACAATACATCTCGCAAGCCATTGCTCATGCTGATCAGTTAGAAGTGGGCCAAGGGCACGGTCCGGTGCATCACTTTTTCTGTGGGCACACCAATGTCCGTTAAGGCGACCAAGTGCGATGGAAACCGCTTTCTGGCAGCAAGGGTTAGCGATTAATCATTGAGGTTATTAGGGTATATAAATAAGTGCGAGTGGCAAAATCACTCGTACTTATAATGGCATCAATTTTACCGTTTCAAGTGGGGATTGAGGTGTGAAATTTCATTAAATTGACATTGTATTGATAAATTCTCCACACCTACTCAACTAATATTCAGCCTCTGTTTCTTGTTGTAGTGAATTCATATCGTGAAAAACTTCATCCGCGAAAAAGGCGAAGGTATCGTGTTGCTTATCGCTTTCTTGTTTGTGATCGCGCTCATGTCGATGTTGGTTGGTTATATTGATTTGCTCTCAGAGGTTACAGATATTACCGGACGGAGTTTCGCCCTATTAACAGCGTCAGCTGGCTCAAAAGGCTTTCTCATCACCCTTTCGATACTTGTTTTAGTTATGTGGAAAATAGTAGGTACTAACTCACACCTTGTGTCGAAGCTAGCACAACTGAGTATCATTTTAGTGATTGGTTTTGCTGCAAAAGTCGGGTTAAAACATATGACTGAGAGCCCGCGTCCTTATACTGAAATACTGTCACATCAATTGCTAATCCCTCAGCCGGCACATTTTTATAATCTTGATGCTACGCAGAAAGCGGAGGTGATTAGTGAGATTTCGCAAAAAGTCTCGTCATGGCGCACTAAGCACTGGCAAGGAGAGAAAGATTACTCATTTCCGTCTGGGCATACTATTTTTGCCGCGATCTGCTTAGCCTTTTTTGGCAGTTTATTTTGGCAAACGAAACATGTTGGCTTGGTCGTTGTGCTAGGAATA
>NZ_JATABG010000353.1:0-3537 GCF_036533755.1 Vibrio sp. M260118
CTCTCTAGTAATCGATATCTTCAGTTCTAACCTATAACCAATTAATACAGTTCCTCCCCTTGCTAACCCTTTAAATGCCCTCATTTATTCCATACAATCAAATCAAATAGATAATCAAGCGTCACCGCGAATGGAGCACTAATGAGCGACGTAAAACATAGCAACCTACTAATTCTTGGCTCAGGCCCAGCTGGATACACAGCGGCGGTTTATGCAGCGCGTGCCAATTTGAACCCTGTTCTAGTGACTGGAATGCAGCAGGGTGGTCAGTTAACCACCACAACTGAGGTTGAAAACTGGCCTGGCGATCCAGAAGGGCTAACAGGGCCTGGTCTAATGGATCGAATGAAAGAACACGCTGAGCGTTTCGAAACAGAAATTCTGTTCGATCATATTAACGAAGTCGATTTCAGTCAGCGCCCTTTCCAACTTAAAGGCGACAGTTCTGAATACACTTGTGATGCACTGATCATCTCGACAGGTGCATCAGCGAAATACCTAGGTTTAGAGTCTGAAGAAGCGTTCAAAGGTCGCGGAGTTTCCGCTTGTGCCACCTGTGATGGATTCTTCTACCGCAATCAAAAAGTCGCAGTGGTTGGCGGTGGTAATACCGCCGTCGAAGAGGCACTTTATCTGTCTAACATTGCCTCTGAAGTCCACTTAATTCACCGCCGTGATAGCTTCCGTGCAGAGAAAATCCTCGTTAAGCGCTTAATGGATAAAGTTTCAAACGGAAACATCATTCTTCATACCGATCGCACTTTGAAAGAAGTTGTTGGTGATGATATGGGTGTAACAGGCGTGCGTATCAAAGACACCAAGTCAGACAATATCGAGCAGATTGACGTTATGGGTGCTTTCATTGCGATTGGTCACCAACCAAATACGTCGATCTTTGAAGGCCAATTAGAGATGAAAGATGGCTACATCATTGTCCAGTCAGGCCTTGAAGGTAACGCAACACAGACCAGTGTTCCGGGTGTATTCGCCGCGGGTGACGTAATGGATCACAACTATCGCCAAGCAATCACCTCCGCGGGTAGCGGCTGTATGGCAGCACTAGATGCAGAGCGTTTCCTAGATGCGTTGGCTGATAGTAAATAATATTTTGCATTTTTAGCTCAAAACCTTAAAACCCTGCGGTATTACCGCGGGGTTTTCTTTTGTATAATGCCGAGCTCTATCAATTTATAATAATTCTCATTAAGCCTTCACGATGGATAAAAAGAAACAACGCAGCTTGAATCAGTGGCTCAAGCAGCAAAGCAAGCTCGCCAAGCGCTGGCTCATGATTGCTGTTGGCCTAGGTGTTCTTTCAAGCATCTTCCTGTTAGTTCAAGCCGCATTACTTGCCACGATTTTGCATCAGCTCATTATAGAACACACTGATAAGTATGACTTAATCCCTTACTTTGCCGGTTTGGTTGCTGTTGTTGCTGCTCGCGCTCTCTGTTCTTGGGGCAGAGAAATCGCTGGCTACCGTTGTGGTGAACAGATCCGCGTGTATATCCGGCAACTGATTCTCGACAAACTGCGTGAGCTAGGCCCAGCTTTTATTAAAGGCAAGCCTGCCGGAGCATGGGCGACACTACTGCTTGAACAAGTAGAGGATATGCACGATTTCTTTGCTCGCTACCTGCCGCAAATGTCACTGTCAGTTCTGGTTCCATTTGTGATTTTGATCGTGGTGTTCCCGATTAACTGGGCTGCGGGCTTAATCTTTCTGATCACAGCCCCTCTTGTGCCTATGTTTATGGCGCTAGTTGGTATGAAAGCGGCAGAGGCAAACCGTAAAAACTTCAAGGCTCTGCAACGCTTGTCTGGTCATTTCTACGACCGTCTTCAGTCTATGACCACCATTCGCTTGTTTGATCGCACCCGCGCCGAGACTGAAGTAATGCGTGGGGCCTCTGAAGTGTTTCGTGTACGCACTATGGACGTGCTTAAGATAGCCTTCTTATCCTCTGCTGTACTCGAGTTCTTTACCTCAATTTCTATTGCCCTAACCGCTGTATACTTCGGCTTCGCCTTTATTGGCGAACTTAACTTTGGCGACTATGGCGTAGGTGTCACGCTGTTTGCGGGCCTATTTATCCTCATTCTCGCGCCAGAGTTTTATCAACCACTGCGTGATTTGGGCACCTTCTATCATGCTAAGCAACAAGCGGTGGGTGCCGCAGAGAGTATTGTCGAATTTATCGAGACAGACGTAGAGACAGTGCGCTCGGGTGAAACAAAGCTCACTGACGCAAGCAACATTTCAATCACCGCTAAAGAGGTTGAAGTCTACTCTCCCGAAGGAAAGAAACTGCTCGGCCCAATTAGCTTTACCCTCAACCCAGCGCAAACCACTGCATTAGTCGGGCCTAGTGGCGCTGGTAAAACAACGCTAATCAATGCGATTTTGGGCTTCTTACCCTACAAAGGTTCCCTAACCATCAATGGCATCGAAAGAAGTGAGTTAGACCTAACCAACTGGCGCGAGCAGATCAGTTGGGTTGGACAAAACCCTCTCCTACTCCATGGTTCAATCCGTGACAACATCACGTTGGGCAAATCAGATGTAAGCAGCGATGTTATCGAGAACGCGCTAAATGAATCTTTCTCAGCCGAGTTCGTTAACCAACACGGGCTTGACTATGCAATATCAGATCGTTCAGGCGGACTATCCGTTGGCCAGGCGCAACGTTTAGCCTTGGCTCGCGCTATGGTACAAAATGGACACTTCTGGCTGCTTGATGAGCCTACTGCAAGCTTGGATGCACGCAGTGAAAAGCTAGTGATGCAAGGCTTAGCAAAACAAGTGGAGGGTAAAACAACCCTAATGGTAACCCACCAACTCACGCCACTGAAAAACGTCGAGCAAATACTCGTTATGAAAGATGGCGACATCGTTCAGTCAGGAAGCTATAGCCAATTAGCGGCTGCACAAGGCCTATTCCAAGAGATGTTGTTTGCCAACCAAGCACTTAACCAATCAGATAAGGGGAACCTAGATGCGTGAATTACTTCCCTACCTAAAACTGTATAAGAAACATTGGTTTGGCTTGTCACTGGGCATGTTACTGGCGTTTCTGACCTTAGCCGCATCCATCGGCTTACTGACCCTTTCAGGTTGGTTCCTATCCGCAGCCGCAGTGGCTGGATTAACCATTGCCCGAGAAACATTTAACTACATGCTGCCAGGCGCTTTTGTGCGTGGCTTTGCGATGGGAAGAACAGCTGGTCGTTGGGGTGAGCGTGTGGTTAGCCATAACGCCACATTTAAACTCCTCACCGATTTGAGAATCTTTTTCTTCTCTAAGCTTGCGCCCTTGATCCCAGGTCGAGTCTCTAACTTGCGCGATGCAGACCTCCTCAATCGCTTGGTCGCAGATATAGACGCGATGGATCATGTTTATCTAAGGCTTGTCAGTCCTATGGTGGTTGGCACATTAGGTATTTTAGGCTTAACCGCCCTGATCTCTTGGTTTGATTTAGAGTTAGGTCTAACCTTGGGCGCTGTACTATTTGCGCTTCTACTCACTTGGCCTGTTC
>NZ_JATABG010000354.1:0-3536 GCF_036533755.1 Vibrio sp. M260118
GAATAGCACCATGTCAACAGAACAAAATTCTTCTGATCCGTGGGCGCAAACCAGTGAAGCGACTCGTAGCGATCCATGGGGGGCAAACCAGTCATCAACACAAGCCGATTGGTTAAACTCAGAAACCGTTGAACAGGCTCCGTTCGATATTTTAAATCCGTTCGATACGGCTATGGTGCCGTTGGATCGCTGGGTTGAATCCGGCCTCAACTGGTTGGTTGAGCATGGACGGCCGATTTTTCAAGCGGTTCGGATTCCAATTGACTTCATCTTGACTTCGTTTGAGACGACGTTAGTTGAAACACCTGCACCGTTTATGTTGGTTATCTTGTTTTTATTGGCGTGGCAGTTTTCAAGTCTACGTCTTGGCTTTGTGACGGCAGTATCGCTGGTTTTTATCGGCCTGATTGGCGCTTGGTCGCAAGCGATGACGACTCTATCATTGGTTATGACGTCGGTGTTTTTCTGCTTGTTGATAGGCTTACCGCTTGGAATTTGGCTAGCTCGAAGTGATACGGCGGCCAAGTTAGTTAGGCCTATTCTCGATGCGATGCAAACAACTCCAGCGTTCGTTTATCTGGTGCCCATCGTCATGTTATTCGGAATTGGTAATGTACCCGGAGTCGTCGTTACGATTATCTTCGCGCTTCCTCCCGTGGTTAGGCTAACTATTTTGGGAATACAGCAGGTACCTGAAGAGCTCATTGAAGCAGGGCACTCTTTTGGCGCAAGCAATAAACAGATGCTTTACCGCATTCAACTCCCCCTGGCGTTGCCAACGATCATGGCGGGCGTAAATCAGACATTAATGCTGTCGCTTTCAATGGTTGTTATCGCGTCGATGATTGCTGTTGGTGGCTTAGGACAAATGGTTCTACGTGGTATTGGCCGATTAGATATGGGGCTTGCGGCTGTGGGGGGCGTGGGTATCGTTATTCTCGCCATTTTACTTGACCGCATTACGCAAGAGCTGGGTGTCAATGCCGGAAACACCAAAACGCGTTGGTACCAGTGTGGGCCAATTGCCATTGTATTACGCCTATTTAAACAATCTAAGAATTCAGAAGTATCACTTAAGGAGAACTACAAATGAGTTATTCATGGAAGAAAGTCATGACCATTGGCGCTTTGTCTACGTTTGCTTTTACTCAGCATACATGGGCGGAAGCACTTCCTGGTGAGGGTGTGGTTGTACAGCCAGTGCAATCAACTGTAGCAGAAGAAACGTTTCAGACTCTCATCGTTAACCGTGCTCTTGAGGCGTTAGGTTACGATGTTAAAGAGACAAAAGAAGTGGATTACAACGTAGGGTATACATCTATTGCGAAAGGTGATGCAACATTCCTAGCCGTTGGTTGGTTCCCGCTTCACGCAGATAAGTACGCTATGTCTGGCGCTGATGAGAAGTTTTACCGTCAAGGGCACTACGTTAGTGGCGCAGCACAAGGCTATTTGATAGATAAAAAAACGGCTGAGAAGTATGGGATCACTAATATTGGTCAATTAACTGACCCGAAGTTAGCGAAACTGTTTGACGCCAATGGTGATGGTAAAGCAGACCTTACGGGATGTAACCCTGGTTGGGGTTGCGAAATGGTTATTGAGGAGCAACTTAACGCATTTAAACTGCGTGATACGGTAACGCATAACCAAGGTAACTATGCGGCAATCATTGCCGACACTATCTCTCGTTACAAGAAAGGTGACCCTATTTTGTACTACACATGGACCCCTTACTGGGTAAGTGGAGTGCTTGTTCCGGGTAAAGATGTCGTATGGTTAGAAGTTCCGTTTTCTGCTCTACCGGGAGAACGTAAGAACGTTGATACCACGCTTCCAAACGGCAAGAACTATGGCTTTGAAATGAACTCAATGCGAATTGTAGCGAACAAAGCATTTGCTGAACAAAACCCTGCCGCAGCGAAGCTGTTTGAAATCATTAAACTAGACATTAATGATGTGAGTGCTCAAAACATGATGATGAGCCAAGGCAAAAACAGCTCGGCTGATATTGAATCTCATGTCAATGGATGGATCAAAGCAAATCAGTCAAAGTTTGATGCTTGGGTTGCTGAAGCCAAAAAAGCTGCGCTATAACCGCTTGATTAAAACTCTGTATAAGTACCTGCTTTAGGTACTTATACAATTCACTATACAGCGGAGGTATGGATGGATAAACACGAAGAGGTATTAGTTTCAATTCGTCAAATTATAAGAGCAATAGATTCACACTCGAAAAAGTTAAACAAAGAGTCTGGCTTAACTACGCCACAATTGATCATCATGCGTGCAATAAATGAACTAGGTGAGGTGACGATCAGTGAGTTGTCAGCCAATACCAATATGAGCCAAGCGACAGCCAGCATTATATTGGATAAGCTTGAGGAGCATCTATTGATACATCGGGTAAGAAATGCATATGATAAAAGAAAAGTCCATGCGTTACTTACTGAACAAGGCAAACAAGTACTAATTGACACTCCTACACCGTTACAGCAAAGCTTTATTGATGAATTTCAAAGGCTTGAAGAGTGGGAGCGTTCTCTTATCCTCTCTTCTTTACAACGTGTGTCTGCTATGATGAATGCCAAAGATATACACGTTGCCCCAGTACTGGAATTGGGTCATATCGGAAGGTCATCAGGTTAGGCGTTACCCTTCTTGACCAACATACACAGCTCGGTTGGAGCTTTGCTCTTTGTTAGGTACAACAGTTCATCAGCCTTTTTATTAGTTCGCCCCAACTGTTGCGTTTTGCTTATAATATGCAGCCACGTTGGCGACTATTTCAAGTTGTCCAAAGTTTAGCTGAGACAATCGTTTTGCGTGATTTGACTATCAATATTTAGCGTTATTTTAAACGGCTAGTGTTCGGTCATCCCTGTATATGTTGAACCCGCTAACAAAGGTGTGAATGTGGAAAATGTGATAGGTCAGATTAACACGTTTGCGTTTTTGAGGGCTCAAAAACGGTGAAACCCCGATGTTGGTAGCATCGGGGTTTCGAATTTTTAGATGTCTCGGATGGTAAGGCCGATAATCTTATATGCAAAAGGTTGGATTAAATCCGAATTAATTCCTTGGTAGGGAATTAGATGCGGATGAAGTCCATGTGCTCAACTTTTGGCTTGAACGCGTGACGTTGAACGTCTTGTGGCTTAACTTTAACTTCAGCGCCGTCGATCACTAGAACGATACCTTCGTAGAACTCAGGCTTGTCCATTTGGTTAACAACGTCATCGTGGTTAAGAACGATAGAAACTGCTGCTTCTTCACCGCCGTATACAACTGCAGGGAATTTACCAGCGTGACGTAGGCGGCGGCTCGCACCTTTACCTAGTTCAGTACGTACTACTGCTTCAAATTTCATAGTATTACTCTCAAAAAATAAGATTTTCATAATCACACTAACAATGCGACCTTGTTTAGTGTTGTAAACGCTGAAGAGTAATTGGTAGTAACTCTTCAAGCGAGCGCGGATACTATCACTCTATCGTTTTTCTAGCAACTCAAAATCAGCTAAATCCACGATTTTG
>NZ_JATABG010000355.1:0-3532 GCF_036533755.1 Vibrio sp. M260118
CACGGTTGACGCGGTAAAAGCGATGACTAATTTTGCACCAATGGTACCAGCCATTGGGGCATCTCATTCCCATAGGCGACGTTAGCCAATTGTTTGCGCTTGTAGAGCTCTTCCATCAAAAACGGCGATGAGCTGAGTACCACATCGACATCTTGAATATAGCTTTTGTTCAACAGTTGAATTGCAGATTGAGTTCGACGGTGGATCAGTTTGATGTCCACCTTAGGGTTTTGCTGCTTGTACTCGAACATCAGCTCGGAAATCGGCTCGCTGGAGAAGGTGGTCAATATCACCAGTTGCTCTTGACTGTCAGCCGCTGATGAAACCAATGTTAACCATGCAACTAAAATGGGATGGCGCCAAGCGGCCAACTTTCTAATCAATCTCACTTCACAAAATCCCTTAGAAATGTGCGTCAATTCAAAAACTGGTCAACACACCGTTACTTTCTTTTTTCAGCAGTTGAGTCACTGCTGACGCATCTTGTTACCTCACTAACTGTAATTCTATCAATTCCATCACTGATAGATTGGTTAAAAGTGCCATTTTTAACCCAGCCCTATGATTCATTTGAGTCACTTTTGTCTCAAAAAGTCATTTTTGAGCCTTTTCGTTCCGC
The DNA here is from genome assembly GCF_036533755.1 of Vibrio sp. M260118. Lineage (NCBI taxonomy): Bacteria > Pseudomonadati > Pseudomonadota > Gammaproteobacteria > Vibrionales > Vibrionaceae > Vibrio > Vibrio sp. M260118. The sequence continues at coordinate 620 of NZ_JATABG010000355.1, forward strand.
TGTGCATGATGCTCCCGACAACTCATTTACCGTCACACATTCACGGAGTGAAACATTTATGTTTAATTTCTTTAAAACACGTCCGGACTTACCTTTGTCCGATGGTTCAAAAGAGGCCATGCAATCTCGCTTTAAGCGTTATCAATGGCAAGTATTTTTAGGCTTAGTCTTCGGTTATGCCGTTTTCTATGTTGTTCGTATGAGTTTAGGTGTCGTTAAGAAACCTATGCTTGATGCTGGCATTGTAACCATTGAAGAGCTGGGTATCATGGGCTCGGCGTTCTTCTTTACCTATGCGATAGGTAAGTTTTCAAACGGCTTCCTTTCTGACTACGCCAACATTGGCCGCTTTATGTCGTTTTCACTGCTGTTATCAGGTGCAACGGCCGTGGTAATGGGCTTGAACACCGCTGGTTTCTTCTTTGTTCTGCTTTGGGGTTTGAACGGTTGGTTCCAGTCGGTTGGTTCAGCACCATCATGTGTTTCCTTGTTCCAGTGGTTCTCGCCAAAACAGCGCGGCTCTCGCTACTCGGTTTGGGGAGGCTCACGTAACATTGGTGAAGGTATCACTTGGATCCTAACCGCAACGCTAGTGAGCTACCTTGGCTGGCGTGCAGGCTTCATTGGCGCAGGTATTGCGGCAATTGCAGCAGCACTTTGTATGTTCTTTGCGCTTAAAGACCGCCCTCAAACCTACGGTCTACCTGATGCTGCAACAGCATTCGACGAAGAGCCAGAAATCAAGAAAAAGAACGATCCGAAAGAGACACGTCGCGCTCAGATGTTCGTTCTAAAACAACCTGTTGTATGGCTTATTGCCGCAGCGTGTGCAGCAATGTATGTCTCTCGCTATGCTATGTCATCTTGGGCGGTCCTTTACCTTCAAGAGTCAAAAGGCTACTCACTGATTGATGCTGGTTTCGCGATGTCAACTTACCCAATCGCTGGTCTCGCAGGCGCAATTCTATCTGGTATCGTTTCAGACAAACTGTTCAATGCAAACCGTCATATCCCAACGCTTCTTTACGGATTGGCAAACATTGCAGGTATGTGTTTGATGTTCTTTGGCCCAGACAACCGTATTGTTGATGCAGTAGCACTTGGCTTGATTGGCTTTGCGATTGGTGGTCTTGTGGTATTCCTAGCGGGTCTAACTGCTTGTGACCTAATGCCAAAGAACGCAGTCGGTGCGGTGAAAGGCTTCATTGGTCTGTTCTCTTACATGGCGGCCTCTGCGCAAGAAGTGGTGTCAGCATCGCTAATCAAAATCACTGAAGTTGATGGCGTTAGCCACTATGACTTCTCTCAAGCTCAGTACTTCTGGCTAGCAGCAGGTGTTGTGTCACTACTCTTAGCATTGACCGTTTGGAATGCGAAGAAAGTGGTCGATATCGACGAAGAGCAAAACCCAGAGCTAAAAGCTAACCCAGCAAGCTAACAACATACGGGGAGTTCGCTCCCCTTTGGCTGGCGGTCAATATTCACTGAGGTGACGCTATTATCTGGCTCCTAGAGATAATGTGCACCACTCCCTGTCACTGAATATAGACCACCAGCCTCCCCAGCTTTTTTTCATTCATTTTCAGTTATGTTGTTAAAGGTAAGGTTATGAACAAAACAAAAATTGTCGCTACAGTTGGCCCAGCAAGCCAAAGTTCCCCCGTATTAGAAGAGATGATACTCGCAGGTGTGAATGTCGTACGCCTGAATTTCTCTCACGGCAACCCAGCGGATCACATCGCTACCGCAGCACGAGTGCGAGTGGCCGCCGCCAAATTAGGCAAACACGTTGGTATATTGGTCGACCTTCAAGGTCCTAAGATTCGCATTGCAGGATTTAAAAATGACGCGATTCACCTGAACGCCGGCGACACGTTTATTCTTGATGGGGCGCTAGACTCACAATCAGGCGATGAGCAACGTGTCGGTTTGGATTACCCACAACTCATCAAAGACCTCTCACTTGGCAACCAACTGCTGCTTGACGATGGTCGAATCCAACTGGAAGTCTCTGCAATAAACGACGAGAAAACCATGGTCGAGACCAAGGTCATCAATGGCGGAAAACTCTCCAATCGCAAAGGGATCAATTTACTTGGCGGCGGTCTTTCTGCGCCAGCCTTAACCGAAAAAGACAAGCGCGATATCCAGACAGCAGCCATTATTGATGCAGAATTTCTTGCAGTCTCTTTCCCACGCAACGCTGAAGATCTACATCAGGCGAGACAGATCGCACGCACAGCGGGTTGCAACGCACAAATCGTGGCAAAAATCGAGCGCGCAGAAATCGTAGCTAGCCAAGACGCAATGGATAAGGTGATTCAAGCCTCCGACGTCATTATGGTTGCCCGAGGGGACCTTGGCGTAGAAATCGGAGACGCTCGCTTACCGCGCGTGCAAAAAACCTTAATTGGACGTGCAAAACACTTTGGTAAACCAGTCATTACCGCCACACAAATGATGGAATCCATGATTGAAAACCCGCTGCCAACCCGCGCGGAAGTCATGGATGTCGCTAACGCGGTGATCGATGGTACCGATGCGGTTATGCTTTCAGCCGAGTCTGCCACTGGCGCTTACCCTGTTGAGGCTGTTAAAGCGATGGCACGCATAGCACGCGGTGTTGAGCTAGAAACGGAGTGTTCTGACCAATGTTGGGATAATGTTCAGCAACTGTGTAGCAGCAGCAGTAAGAGCTTTGCCATTTCTTCGATATTGCTGGCCGCGCGCTCACAACAAAATCTTGGTGTTGCGGTGTTCACAAACAGCGGTGAGACTCCTCTGCTCATGTCTCGTTGCCACAGCAAAGCCGTAATTTGGGCGCTCAGCAATGATGAAAAGCTATTAGCTCGCCTGTCACTGCTGCGTGGTGTTGAGCCCGTTTACGCCTCGGTAGAGGACCGCGACCTATCC
>NZ_JATABG010000356.1:0-5361 GCF_036533755.1 Vibrio sp. M260118
ATCCAACCGCCTTCATACGGTTCTTCGTTGATTAGCTCTGGGCTGTCTTCTAGTTCTTCGTTGATTTCTACGATTTCACCGGTGATTGGTGCATAGATGTCAGACGCTGCTTTTACAGACTCAACGAGTGAGAAGCTTTCACCTGCTTCAACTTCGTCTTCAACCTCTGGTAGGTCGACGAATACAACGTCACCTAGCATTTCTTGCGCATGCTCAGAAATACCGATCGTTACTGTGCCGTCACCGTTGTCACGTACCCACTCGTGGCTATCTGCAAACTTCAGTGTTTTGTCCATTGCTTAATCTCCAAAAATAACTTTGATTAAATTGTTTATTGGTAAAGTGGGAAGCGATTGCACAGTGCTTTCACTTCTTTGCGAACGCGTTGTTCAACGTCTGGGTTGCCTTCTGGGTTTTCTACCAACCCGTCAAGAACGTCGCCAATCCAATTACCGATGAGTTTGAATTCTTCAGCGCCAAAGCCGCGGCTTGTGCCCGCAGGCGTCCCTAATCGAATGCCCGATGTAATCATAGGCTTCTCTGAATCGAATGGGATGCCATTTTTATTACATGTGATCCCCGCACGTTCTAGTGCTTCTTCTGTCACGTTACCTTTCAATCCCTTAGGACGAAGGTCGACTAACATTAGGTGAGTATCTGTACCGCCGGTCACAATGTCGCACCCGCGAGTTTGCAATACTTCAGCAAGAACTTTTGCGTTGTTGATCACTGAATCAATATAAGTTGAAAATTCTGGACCCAGCGCCTCGCCAAACGCAACGGCTTTAGCCGCGATAACGTGCATTAATGGGCCGCCTTGTAGGCCAGGGAACACGGCAGAATTGATTTTCTTGATGATATCTTCGTGGTTAGTCAGAATCATACCGCCACGTGGGCCGCGCAATGTCTTATGTGTTGTCGTTGTAACAACGTGTGCATGTGGAAGCGGGCTAGGGTGGGCGCCCGTCGCAATGAGGCCGGCAATGTGTGCCATGTCGACCATCAAGATAGCCTCAACTTCGTCTGCGATTTCGCGGAACTTAGCAAAGTCGATGATACGTGGAATAGCACTACCACCTGCAATGATCATTTTTGGTTTGTGCTCAAGAGCCAGTTCACGAACCGCGTCGTAATCAATTTCTAGCGTGTCGCGATCCACACCATATTGAACGGCGTTGAACCATTTCCCAGAAAGCGCAGGGCGAGCGCCGTGGGTAAGGTGGCCACCTGCATCTAGAGACATGCCTAGAATCGTGTCACCCGGTTGAAGTAGAGCCAATTTAACCGCCCCGTTCGCTTGCGCGCCAGAGTGTGGCTGAACGTTTGCGTATTCACATTTGAAAAGTTTCTTTGCACGCTCGATAGCGATAGCCTCTACCGTGTCAACGTGTTCACAACCACCGTAGTAACGACGACCAGGGTAACCTTCTGCATATTTATTAGTTAGGCAGGTGCCTTGGGCTTGCATGACGGCTTTAGAAACGATGTTCTCAGAAGCAATCAATTCAATCTGTTCGTTTTGACGGGTAAATTCCGCTTGGATTCCAGCGAAGACAGCATCGTCAGTAGCAGCTAGGTTAGTAGAGAAAAAGTTCTCTAGGCTGTGATTTTGAAACGGTTTGTTCATGGTAGATGACCTTCCATTCATGCTAACGAGGTTGCTATTAGTTTCGTATTCTCGTTAGTCCTACTTCTGTAACTACTCTTGATTAGAGTAGGGTGAATTTCTAAACCCCAAACAGTGGGGAAAACCGAGAACTCGTGCGTAAAATGAATGGCACAAAGCTCGGAAATAACATCTCTACAACTAACAAGTTGGTAACATAGCGGTTGTGGCATGAACAATCAACCAAAAATTTCCTATTGGAAACAAGGTTTCTATTTTTGTTAACGAGAGCACGGTTTATTTCTTGTTCGTTGCTTTCATCCACTATCAGCTTCGTGCACAATGAAAATGAAACAGGAAGTTGTAGTAAAAAGAAGAGGGAAGCATCTACTTTAAGTAAAATAGAAAACGAGCAGATCTCTCCCACTTTCCAAGCGATGCAAAAGCTGGCCGTTGGTTTGCAGATAGATATGCCACAACTATTTGAACCACCAAGAAAAAAGGTTGCTACCGGCCGACGTGATATCACTAAAGCTAACCAAGGTAAACCTCACCCAACACCAACCTATGAACACGAACTGCTGGCGACTCAACTGTCTAACAAAAAAATGATGCCATTTAAAAGTCAGGTTCATGCGCGGAACTTTGAAGAGTATGGTGATTGGGTAAGACACGACGGCGAAGAGTTTCTGCTGATATTATCGGGTTCTGTAATGTTCTACTCAGAGTTTTATGAACCGGTGGAATTGAGCGAAGGCGATAGTGTGTATTACGACGCAAATATGGGGCACATGTTGATCTCGACAAGTGAACAAGATGCACTCATTCTTTGGGTCACTGCAAAGTAATGCAAGTATTTTGAGAATTTCATATAGTGAATGCAACCGTTTGCTGTTGGTTCTTTAAGCAATGGAATAGCGCCGTTTTGGATGGTTAACGTTCAAAGCGGCGTTTTAACATTCATTGATTTTTGTAAATATGATGTTAAGTGTCACATTTTATGAGTCCATCACCATCTTAAGAGTGCAAAAATTCTTCACTCATGTTTATTATTGGAAACAAGCTTTCCTTGTAAGGGAAGCGCCCCAGATTTTATGGAGACAATAATGACTCAAGAACTACTCAAAACCCCTCTACACGCGCTACATGTTGAAGCTGGCGCTAAGATGGTTCCTTTCGCTGGCTATGACATGCCTGTTCAATACAAGCTTGGTGTAAAGAAAGAGCATTTACATACTCGCGACGCCGCAGGTCTATTTGATGTTTCGCACATGGGTCAACTGCGTTTGCACGGCGAAGGCGCTGCTGCGTTTCTTGAGTCATTAGTTCCTGTCGACATCATCGACCTGCCACAAGGTAATCAGCGTTATTCTTTCTTTACTAACGAGCAGGGCGGCATTATGGATGATTTGATGGTGGCTAACCTAGGTGATCACCTATTTGTTGTGGTTAACGCAGCGTGTAAAGAGCAAGACATAAGCCATCTAGAAGCGCATTTACCTTCGGGCGTTGAACTCGAAGTGATTGACGATCGAGCATTATTAGCATTGCAAGGCCCTAAAGCAGCAGAGGTACTGAAGCGTTTTAATGCTGAAGTGACTGATATGTTGTTTATGGATGTTAAGAAACTAGAGATTTTAGGTGTTGAGTGCATCGTTAGCCGCAGTGGTTACACGGGGGAAGATGGCTACGAGATTTCGGTGCCAAACTCACATGCACAAGAGTTAGCGCAAAAGCTAACGGGTGAAGACGAAGTCGAGTGGATCGGTCTTGGTGCACGTGACTCGCTTCGTCTTGAGTGTGGCCTGTGCCTATATGGTCACGATCTTGATACGACAACAACGCCTGTTGAAGCAAGCCTTCTGTGGGGCATTCAAAAAGTTCGTCGCACTGGTGGTGAGCGTGAGGGTGGTTTCCCTGGTGCGGATATCATTCTTAAACAAATTGAAAACAAAGATGTATCACGTAAACGCGTTGGCTTAGTTGGCCAAACCAAAGCACCAGTACGTGAAGGTGCCGAGTTGTTTGATGCTGATGATAACAAAGTTGGTGTCGTAACCAGTGGCACAGCAGGCCCAAATGCGGGTAAACCTGTTTCGATGGGCTATGTACGTGCAGACCTTATGGCTGTTGGCACTGAGCTATTCGCTGAGGTTCGAGGCAAGAAGTTACCCATGACAGTTGAGAAAATGCCATTTGTGCCACAGCGTTATTACCGTGGCTAACGACTTAAATCTCATTATAAAACCTCTCGCTTGAGAGGTTTTATACTTTTAGGCATGGCAAACTATTGCGTTAGTCTATGTCGTGTTGGAGAAAGTGAAATTACAATTCGCGATTAGTGACATTTCTATCATCATCTACACTTAAAAAGTGACTATGATGTGGGAAACACCTGTGAAACGATTGTGTCTGTTAATTTGCTTACTGCTGTTGACGCGAGGGGCTAGCGCAATTGGTATCACGCCGTTTATTGTGAATGGTACCGACGCCAACATCGTTAATTACCCCTCTTTTGCAAGCCTGTTTTACCGCAATGGTAATGTTTACGGTAGTACGTCATATTGTGGTGCGACTATGATTAATCCCCAGTATGTTCTTACTGCTGCTCACTGTATCTACGATGACGACAACCTAATGCTCTATACGGTTGTCACTTCGCAACTTGATGATGAAGCCAACTTCCTCTCAAATCCTCAAGCCAAGGCGTTAGAGTTTTATTATCCGGATAACTACATAGATTCGTCAGCAGAACTGTGGCCAAATGATATTGCCATCATTAAGTTAGAAACCGCGTTGCCTGTTACTGACTACTCTTCACTACTTAATACCACGGTGAACAATGCCTTTCCTGGAGGAGATATCTATAAAGCTGTTGGGCATGGCGCCATTGAAGGGAATGTGGCAGGAGGAACCAACCTGTTAGAGACCACCTTGCAATATGTTGATACGCCAACGTGCCAGGCGGAATATGGAAGTAAGTTAACCTCAAGCCAATTATGTTTTAGTGGCGTTATTAATGCGGGCTATCGTAATGCGACTTGTCAAGGAGATTCAGGTGGGCCAGTGTATTGGTTTACCGGAGGTCAGTACATCCAGATTGGCATTACCAGTTTTGGCCCCACCATCTGCGGCAATACGGCGGTGAATGCTACCTCTGTATTTACCGATGTATACGATTATCAAGCCTGGATCTCTCGAGTTATCAATGGCCTGGAAACCCCTAAAGCTTATGTTACGACAGTAGATGGCGATAGAGCGCTTATCAAAGCAGGACAGCAACTCCCTGTTGTGGAGAGCAGCGGAGACGATGGCGGCGCGCTGAATCTGCTTACTTTGATGTTCTTTTTGTTTCTCTGTTGGTTCAAACTGTTTGGCGTACTTTGTTGGCATCAAATCAATCTCCATAGATCTTATAAATGAGAATGCAAGACTAATTTATTGATTGTATGAATGGTTTCTGTCGTGGGTATCGAGATTGAATAGATTGCTATGTTGACTAATTCAACCTAAACGATAGGTTTAACTCATAAGTAAGTTGTGCAGGGATCACTACGATGAAGAACGATATTTATAAAATTACGCTTATTTCTGATCTGACAATGCAGTCTAAATTACTCAAAGATTCGTTGGAAAAAGGGCTTTCGTTACAGGTTACGATGCTTACGTCTGACCAATTGGAACAGATGGAAGAGGGTAGTTCATTAATAGGAAACCTAGTACTTATTGATTACCACTATCTGGACGACACTAAG
>NZ_JATABG010000357.1:0-3527 GCF_036533755.1 Vibrio sp. M260118
AGTCGAGGATCTCACAGCCAAGCTTTTGCAACATGCCCATAATCGTAAAACGATTAGAGTCGTAGATAGAGTTAGCTTGTTGCGCTGAGCCTGGATCTTGAACTTCGTCACCAGTTGAGAAAATAGCAACTTTGAGCTTCCGCAGTACGTTACAGTCAGCAAACCCTAGCGAAGCGAGCATGCCCATTTCAGCAGAAGTAATTCTTTGGCCGGCTGAGAACACTGCCGCACCTTTTGCCAAGTCTTCACCGGCTTGGCGTACATTCTGTCCAGTTTTAACTGCTGCATCAAACGTGACGGCGTCACCATCTTGCTGCGCCTGTTCGCGCATAATTACGGTGTCGCCATTTTTTGGCGTTGGTGCACCGGTCATAATTTTAACCGCTTGTCCTAGCTCAAGTGGTTTGTCGTAAGCGTGTCCGGCAAGCACTTCAGCAACGACTTCGAAACTATCTAACCCAGCGTCTTCGCCGCGAATAGCGTAACCATCCATCGCGGAATTGGTGTATTGCGGTACGTTTACAGGAGAAATAACATCCTCAGAAAGAACGCGCCCAGCAGCTTGTGTGATTGGGCAAGTTTCGGAGTCTACGACCTCATTCACAAGCGACAAGATTTTCTCTCGTCCTTGTTCTACGGACAAAAATGCAGGGGATAGGGTATCGCAGCAAGCAGCGCCGTTTTTCTTCCCGGATTCAGTGGCTTTAGCATATTGGATGACAAACTCGGCAATCGCGTCGAGATCATTAATGTCCATCTGCGGCAGTTCAGTATCAGAAACGGGTCTGTCAGCAGCGATAGCAATAATATTGTCGTCGTTGTTATAAAGCCAAGGTTTGCCCACTTCTTCACGGTGTAGTTCAATTTTTGGGAAAGCAATGTTTTTACACCCTTCGACCAGAACGATATCGAGTTTGTCGCAATCAAAGCGTGACAGTAGATAGGTAAACTCAGTCTCAGCTTTCGGAGTTTCGGTCATCAACGCAAATCGATTTCGTGACGAAATCAGCATCTGTGATGCGCCTGCTTTTCTTAAGCGATAGCTGTCTTTACCCTCCTTATCGACATCGAAGTTATGGTGGGCATGCTTAAGCATACCGACTCTTAGACCGGATTCAGTCAGTTTAGGCATTAGTGCTTCTAGAAGAGTCGTCTTGCCTGTACCTGAATACGCTGCAAAACCAAGTATTGGGATAGGGAGGGTATAAGTCATCAGCTAAGGGTTCCAAATTGTGTCAGTTCTTCAGGCGTATTAAGATTTACAAAGCAATTCGGTGAATCGCTAAAGTCAACATATTGAGTGTTGCACTCTTTGTATAAAAGGATAATTTTACGATCACCACGCTGTAAAAACGCCGTAAGCTTAGGCAAAACGCGCTTGTTATAAAGGGTAAAAACAGGTTGTTGATATTCGCCATCATGAGCGACAAGAATATCGGTATCGTCATTGGCAGCTTGGCAAAATCGCTCAACTAAATCTGGGTTAATTTGCGGGCTATCACAGGGAACAAAACCAACCCAATCGGTTGGAGCATGAATTAAGCCAGCGTGAATCCCGCCCATTGGACCCGGATAGTTTTCGAAATGGTCAGAAAATACCTCGCCAAACTGCTGATACGCTTCGTGGTTGCGATTGGCGTTAATTAGGATGTTGTCAGTTTGAAGCGATAAACGGTCAATGACATGTTGAATAAGAGGTTTTTGGTTGAGTAGCACCAAGCCTTTGTCTTGGCCTCCCATTCGACTCGCTTGACCGCCTGCTAAGATTACCCAGCTGGTCTGATTAGAATGCAGCATATAAAAACTATTGACCGTTATTATTGTAAGAGTGGAACTGTAGCAAATTATCTCCTGTCGACAAGCGTTGAGGTCGATATTTTAGAGCCCTAGAGGTCACTTTCATCCTCTGTGGCTAACGATTACTCAGTTTAATGTCAGTGACTTTATCTTTAAGTACCACGACATTGTTGTTGTCACTATCGCAGTTCGAGAACTGTTTAAGCATACGCTCGCTGATAACCCACTGTTTGTTACATAACTCAGTTAACGCATTTTGCTGATGGCTAGTAATGACAATACTCGAACCACGGCGAAGAAGATCGTTGGCCATTATTACCAAACGCTCGATAGACTCTTGATCGAGTGAGGCACTTGGTTCATCCATCAGTAGAATTGACGGCTTTAATATCCAAGCTCTCGCCATTGCTACGCGCTGCTTTTCTCCGCCGGAAAGCACAGAAATATGTTCGTCAGCTAAGGTTTCCAAACCAACCATACGCAGGGCTGTGATGACTTGCGCTCGTTTGTCTTTGGCAGTTTGTTTGACATAGCGAATGCCATAGACGACGTTTTCATACACAGTGCCGTCAAATAGGTAAGGTGCCTGATGCAGGTAGATTACGCCATTTCGACCTGTTCGGGAGAAGAGTCGATTCAGCCATGTGTCATTCGGTGCGCTAATCGTTCCCGTGGTTGGCTTCATTAAACCAGACAGGATCTTGAGTAGGGTGGTTTTTCCAACCCCGTTGTCGCCACGTAAATAGATAGCATCATTGGGCCCAATGGACAGCGAAGGTATGTGGAACAGAACCCGCTCATTGAAGCGCATTGAAAGTTGCTGGGCGGTTACTTTTATCGTCATACTGCCCCTCTAAGTCCTTAAATAGCCTTTGCCACGCATGCTGGTTAGCATGAAATTCAACGCCAAAGCCAAAGTTAGTAACACAATTCCCAATGCCACACCTTGGGCAAATGCGCCTTTGTGACTCTCCATTGCAATCGCCGTGGGGATATTTCTGGTTATGCCCATTATGTTACCGCCAACCATAGTCGAACAACCCACCTCGGTCACAATGCGAGAAAACGCTGCAATTGCTGCGGCCAGCAAAGGAAATCGAGTTTCCCAGATCATGGTTGCGATAACGCGAGGTATTGATGCGCCGAGAGTGATAGAGGTTTCAACCGCTCTTCGATCGCTTGATTGAAGAGCGCCATGCATCATAGAAACCAAAACAGGAAAACCAATCAACATTTGACCGACAATCATCGCCTTTTGGGTAAACAGCATTTGCCAATCCCCAAGCGGTCCTGCCCGTGACAAAAGAATGTAGAGCAGCAAACCGATCACAACAGTTGGTATCGCTTGCAAAGTATTAATCAGCGATAAGAACAACCACTTGCCTCTAAAGTCGGTATAAGCCAGCACAAACGAGAAGATGATTGCCGGAAATAGCACAATAGAAATTGCAGAGAGCGAGACACTAAAGGAGACCGCAACGATCTCCCATAACTCTTTGTCAAAGCTCACAAGCAATGTCAGTGCATCTAGAGTGGTTTGCCACAAGGTCATCGAAGATTATTTCTCGTTCGCGTTGGCGACAAACAGTTGCTTGCCATTGAGTTTAAAGTCGTTAATCAGTTTCTGACCTTTTGGATTAACTAACCAGTCACTGAACTCTTTTGCACCTTGGTAGTTGATTCCAGGGTAGCGCTCTGGGTTCACTAAGATGACTTGATAAGGGTTAAAC
>NZ_JATABG010000358.1:0-3525 GCF_036533755.1 Vibrio sp. M260118
GGGAGGTTGGCGTGAGAGCGTCAACCTTTTGTTTTATTTGGCGTATACTAAACGCGTTCAAATTTAAATGGATTACTACTATGAGTTTCGAACTGCACCCTCAACTCGCCAAAGACACCACGGTAATTGGTCAATTCCCATTGTGTGTCGCCCTGCTGCATAAAGACAACGCTGTACCTTGGGTTATATTGGTTCCTAAGCGGAATAATCTAAAAGAGCTGCACCACCTGCCGATGAAGGAACAACAGCAGTTCCTACTTGAATCACAAGCTGTAAGCCAAGCGCTGGACGCGACATTCCAGCCGGATAAACTCAACCTAGGCGCATTAGGTAACATGGTGCCTCAACTGCACATTCACCACATTGCCCGTTTTAAGGATGACGTTGCTTGGCCTGGCCCTGTGTGGGGCAACACTCAAGGGCAGTTCCGCAACGATGAAGAGCAAAGTGAACTGCTCAGCAGAATTCGAAATGTTCTATCTTTAAGCTCTATTTTTACCGCTTCCTAAGCACCAATTAAAAAGCCGTTCTTTATCACTAAAGGACGGCTTTTATCAGTTTTATGGGTGAGCTACATAGTCACATTCAGAGCTAAAGCATCCGCTTTGACTACGGCATATCGAATACGAGTAACATGGTTGGCTTCATTGGTATCGACCAAACGTGAAATCTTGCCTTTTCTAATCCATACCGACAGCATGGCATCAACACCATCTTCACTCATCGCAAACTGCTTAGCTAACTCTCGGCGAGAGATATTACTATTTTGTTCGATACACTGCTTTAGCTGTGAAAGAATCATGCTGTTTGCACCTCTAAGCTTTGGCTCTGTTTTCTACCTGCTGACTTAAGGACGCGGTAAGTAACAAAACATAGTAGAACAATACCGACAATCCACGCAGAGCTTGTTGCTGGATGATCAGCAAAGTGAGTCACTTGGTAGTAGAGAGCCGCACCGCCATAAGCAAGTCCCATCGTCCATACAGCAATAAAGCGCGCGTACTTGTGGCCAAACTCACGCACATAAGCACCCATTGCCGCAACACAAGGTGTATACAGCAAAATGAAAATCAAGTAGGCAAAGGCTGCATGGCTTGAAACAAAGTGACCTTTTAGGTTACCAAAAATTGACGCATCCACTTCTTGCTCTTCAGCGACCGCTTGGCTATCCGTAAGGTCACCCACTTCAATACCAAGCGGATCTGTATAGCTTAGCCCAGCAAAGTTATCAGGAATCGACATGACCGCTTCTTCTAAGCTCGCCATCAGATCGTAATCAGTGCTCTCGTCTTCGCTCGGAGCGTAAAGACTATTTAACGTACCTACTACTGCTTCTTTAGCGAAGATACCCGCAATAATACCTACCGTTGCTGGCCAGTTGTCTTCTTGAATACCAATTGGCGCAAACACTGGAGTCACGATTTGAGACGCTTTTGACAATACCGAGTTTTCGCTATCTTCGTTACCAAACGAACCGTCAGTACCTACAGAATTTAGGAAGCTAAGTATCGTCACCACCACTACGATAGTTTTACCTGCTCCTAGTACAAAGCGCTTAAGCTTCTGCCAAGTTTTGATTACAACATTGCGCATGGTAGGTAGTTCATAGTCAGGCATTTCCATCACTAGGCTATCGCTTGAGCCTGGGTAAAGAGTTTTCTTCAGCACTAAGCCAGTAAATACCGCAGCAACAATACCTAGTAAATAAAGAGCAAACACCACGTTCTGACCACTTTGCGGGAAGAAAGCCGCCGCAAAAAGCGCATATACAGGTAAGCGCGCACCACATGACATAAATGGCGCCATTGAAGCTGCCAGTTTACGCTCACGCTCTTGGTCTAGAGTACGTGTCGCCATAATAGATGGAACGTTACACCCAAAACCTAACACCAAAGGAACAAACGCTTTGCCTGGCAAGCCGATTTTCTGCATCACTTTATCGAGGACAAATGCCGCACGTGACATATAACCTGAACTTTCAAGCACCGCTAGGAACAAGTATAGGCATGCAATAACCGGGATAAAGGTCGCTACAGTTTGAATACCGCCGCCGACACCATCAGCAATCAGTGTAACAAGCCATACAGGAAGATGGTCATCAAGTAAGTAATGTCCACCATCAACCAGCAATGCACCAACACCGATGTCAAAAAAGTCGATAAAAGCGCTACCTATGTTGATAGAGAACATAAACATCAGGTACATCACAACAAAGAAAAATGGCACACCGACCCATTTATTGAGCACAAAACTATCGACTTTATCAGTGAAGCTACGGCTTAGTTTACCTTCGCTGCGGCGTACTATTTGGCACTGTTGGTGTAAGAATGTGTATTTAACGTCAGCCACCAGCAGGTCAATGTCTTGCTGTAGCTCGCTTTGCGCTGCAATAACTAAGTCTCTCGATGGTTGAGATAGAGAGTTAAGCACCAACACATCATTCTCCAACGCTCGAATTGCTAATGCGCGCTGAGCCACTTGTCCGTGTTGGTCAAACAATACCTCAATTTTGCTAATTTGAGTTTCAAACTCAACACCGTAATCAAGCGCTAGCTCATCTAGTGCTACACCTTGCACCAATATCTTGTGTAAGCGTTCTTTGAACTTAATCACTTGCGACTTACGGTTTGCTGAGATCGCCATCACCGGACAACCCAACACTTTTTCAAGTGCCTTGATATCAATGTGCTGACGTTCACGCTTGAGCGCATCCATCTTGTTCAGAACAACGACCATTGGGCGACCAAGTTCACGCAGTTGTAGCGTCATGTATAGACTACGCTCAAGACAAGTTGCGTCTACAACATTAATGATTAAATCAGCTTCGTTGGTCAGCACGGCGCGCGAAGCAATCGACTCATCGATACTATTGCCATCATTACCGCTGTCTAGCGCGTAAATACCTGGCAAGTCTGTCAGGTGAAAGTCGTCGCTCGCGTGCGTGTATTTACCCGTCTTTTTCTCAACTGTTACCCCCGCCCAGTTACCGACCTGTTGTTTCGCACCAGTCAGACCGTTAAATAGCGTTGTTTTACCACTGTTAGGGTTACCAACGGTTAGGATTTCATAAGCCATTAGTTCGCCTCCACAATGATTGAATCTGCAATATTGACGCGCACTGCGAGCGCCACTCCACGAACTTCAATCTGAAGGGGATCACCCATAGGTGCGGTTCTTATCAAAGTGACAGGTGTCTGTGGTAAAAGCCCCATCACCATAAGCTTTTTACGAACATCTGTAGAGAGATCAGAAAAGCCAGTTATGGTAGCGGCTTGTCCCTGTTTGAGTTGTGAGAGTTTCATTGCTTTGCCAGTTATTTATAATGAGAAGGATTTTCATTTATGATTACAATTTTATCCTCATCTCTTTTAACAGATCTTGCCTAAAATCAATGTTTTCATTTTTTCGCTAGAGAAGAAACGCATATGCCCAACCGCTGGACGTCATCGATGGTTATATCAAACTGAGTTTGCACTTATCACAGCAGCGCCATACGCGTTAGTTTTTATCAACCCGAAACGTAAA
>NZ_JATABG010000359.1:0-3525 GCF_036533755.1 Vibrio sp. M260118
ATACTCAGCTCGGGGTTGGTTTTATCGCTTATGTCTCAATCGGGCTTGCAAGCCACAGAAAGCAGGCGCAGCTCGAGTTTGAAGAGCATGTACGTTTTGTCGATGAGGTTGTCGAGTGCCACAATATTACCGGAGCGAATGAGTATTTGCTGCGTGTAGAGACTAAAGATCTGGTTAGCTACAAGAAGTTCCATGCTGACGTACTAGGGGAGTGTACCCATGTTCAGTCCATTTCCACCATGGTCGTCATGGACTCACCAAAAGATGAGCGTTGAGAACCATAAGCATGCTTATATTGCATTGGTATTAATTTAACTCACTGACTTTAATGTCATTTTATATATATTTAATCGACATTTAATCGTAATGGATTAGTAATCTAACCGTCATCCTGCGCATCTAATTTAACTTGCATCAACAGTTCGAGCACTGAAGCTCATTGTAAATGTAAAGGGTAAGTAAGATGAATAAAGCAGTGGCAGCGTTAGCCGTTTCGGCAGCACTTGTATCGGGTTCTTCTCTAGCGGCAACCGTTTATAAGGCTGACGGTACAGAGCTCAAAGTCGGTGGTCGTGTCGAGTTCCGTGGCGACTTTATCGGTACAAGTAAAGGCAAAGAAATCCAAGGGACAATGGAAGACAGCACTCGTGCTCGTCTAAACCTAAAAGGCAAATCACAGATTACTGATGGCATGTCTGCTTTTGGTGTGTACGAAGCTGAGCAAGATACTGGTAAAGATGAATTTGAAAACCGCTACATGTTTGCTGGCCTAGATTTCGATGGTCATGCAATCTCGTTTGGTCGTCAAGATATGGCGGCCGTGATCATCTCTGACCTAACCGATATTACCGAGTTCTCTGGTGTACAGCAGACGATCGACTCTGCAAGTGACAAAGAGGACAGTGTTATTGCATATCGCGGTGCGTTCGATGCATTTGCATTAGAAGCAACATACCAAGCGAATAGTGCTAAAGACACAGATGGTTTCGGTATCTCTGGTCTTTACTCTGCACCATTTGGCCTTGATATTGGTTTGGCATATTCTGGTGCTGACCTAGGTCAAGGTGCTGGTAGCCAAAACCAAATTCTTGGTGGTCTGGGTTACACGTTAGACGCTCTATACCTTGGCGCGACTTACTCAACTGGTGATTTAGATGATAAAGCAACGGGTAGTGATGATAAAGAGTTCAAAGCGCTTGAGCTTGCAGTGAAATACAGCTTCACTAAACAGTTCTCAGCAGCGGTACTTTATACAAATCAAGAGAACAAAGCTGCTGATGGAACCAAAGCAGACGCGACCGATGGTGTTGAAGTGGCGGGTTACTACAAGTTCAACTCTAACTTCCGTACCTACGTTTCGTACTACTCAAACGGTGTCGACACAACTACAGATGCAGATGGCTACAAGCTGACTGGTGAAGATACACTTCGCCTAGGTGTTCGTTACGACTTCTAATTACAGAATTGCCTGAAATTCTGTCCTTCCAGCCAAGCATCTGCTTAGCTTTTTTGGTTCGTATATAGAGTAAAGACGGCTAATTAAGAAATATGTAAAGTTATTAGGATTTATAAAACATGAATTACAGAATATGTTTTATTTTTTCAGGGGTTTACCAATTTAATATTCTAGACATGAATATGTTCGTACTCTAAAATCCCTGCTTTCGTTCCGGATTAACCCAGCGTCAAGGAAGAACTTAGCCACTTGATTGAGAAAGCAGAATGCAACTATCACTAAAAAATATGTCTATTCGAACGCAGGTACTCTTGCCCGTTCTATTTACTATGATTGCGTTGTTCATCGCATTGTGGATAACCAAATCAAAATTAGAAGCAGAGCAGGAGGTGATCAGTTCAAATACCCACTCACTCGTTTTCTATAAAGATACTCTAGCTAAAATTGATGACCAAGTTTACCCATTAAGAATTAGCGCAGTATACGCAATCTATGACAGCTCTCGTCGCCAAGTGTTTTTGAGTGAGTTAAAAAGTGGTTTGTCAAAAATTCAGCTTGATTTAGACATGATGGCGCGCCGCGACACGTTTAAAAACGAAGTCGCTTCTGTGCGAGATGCGATAGAGGATTATGTAGATTTCTCAAACAGGGCAGTAGAACTGTTCACCAAGCGTGACAATGGCGGGTTCGTTACTGAACAAGAGTATAATCGTTTCATTGGTAACTACCGTGAAGCGGGCATTCGCATGGTGGGATCAATAAACAGCTTGTCGGCTAAAGTGAACAATTATGCAAGCCAAGCAATGGATGAAAGTGAGAAGCATAATGCTATTGTTAAGGACATTGCCATGTATTCAGTGCTGACGGTTTTCGCTATTTCATTGGTTGTTGCTTAGATCTTATCAGGAATGATCGTTACACCTGTCTCTAAGCTTCAGCAGGTGATGCGGGAGTTAGCACAGGGTGACTTGTCCGTTCGCGCTGATGTTGACGGTGACAACGAAATCGCTACGCTAGGTAAAGATGTTAACCAAACCGCCGAACAGCTCCATGGTACAGTTTAGAGCTGAGTCGAATCAGTGAAGAGGTTGGCTCTGCATCCACTGAGCTAGCAGCAGTTATGACTCAGTCTCAAGCGAATGCACAGCAAGAACTTGCGGAAGTAGAGCAGGTCGCGTCAGCGGTGAATGAGCTATCAAGCACAGCGAACAACGTCAGCGAAAACGCACTAATGGCGGATTCAACGGCGCGTGAAGCCGATCAGCTTGCTAAATCTGGATTAGATATCTTTGAAGAGAGTAACCAAGCAAACTCGCAAATGGGCACTGCCCTAAACGAAGCTGCGGCGGTCGTTCTTTCACTGAAAGAGCAGTCAGAGCAGATTAACGATGTAATTGAAGTGATTCGCGGTGTTTCCGAGCAGACTAACCTGCTTGCGCTTAATGCCGCAATTGAAGCCGCACGTGCTGGTGAATCTGGCCGTGGATTTGCCGTGGTCGCAGACGAGGTTCGTATGCTGGCAGCGAGAACACAAGACTCTACTGGTGAAATTCAGGCGATCATTGAAGAGTTACAGAGTCAATCTGTTCTGGCTAATGACAGTATGCAAGTTAGTTTAGATATGCTGGCGAAAAACAGCGAGCTTTCATCTCAAGCAAACAGTGCTTTGCAGGGGATCACTGAATCAGTCATCAGTATTAATGAAGCGAATACCCAAGTGGCGACCGCTGCAGAACAGCAGTCGCAGGTGACGCAAGATATCAACCGCAATGTAGTTAACATCTCTGAACTGGTTAATCAGAACGTATCAGGCATCTGTCAAAGCGCGAGTGCTAGTTTAGAGCTGTCTAAATTGGCAGAAAAGCAGAAGGCACAGCTTTCGTTCTTTAAACTCTAATCAAGAGTGAAATCCATAGAAAAGCAGTCTGTTTAGGCTGCTTTTTTAGTATTTACGAAAAATAAATAGAAATTCTCGCAGTGAAATTTGTCAAGAAATGAGAGGTGCGCTGCTCATCTGGATAAACAAATTGTCTAATCGACCATATGTTGGACAGTAATAACAGGTAAAG
>NZ_JATABG010000360.1:0-5123 GCF_036533755.1 Vibrio sp. M260118
CTTCTAAGCTATCTTCTCGCTCTGGTAAACCACGAGACAAGCGCGGAGAATGCTGAACCAATACTTCATAGCTTGCTCGGTTAGAATACTTACACACCTGCGAGAAAGAAGAGTAAGTTAAATAGGAGTGAGCATGTTTGCTAGAGTTAGGCACATTTTCTTTGTGGTATTTATTCGCCGCCATATCGTGTAGCAACGCGGATAACGCAGCATCACCAGCGCCGTTAGTATTTTTTATTTTCTCAGGTCCACCCATATACGGAGAAATATGTGAGTAAACCTTAATTGGGTTATCACACAGACGTTTTGATGCCGGGCGACTAAATTCGTAACGGTTGAACTCTGCAATACTACCCGGTAGCAATGGTAAAGAGGTCTCGCGTTTCGCAGACTCTTCTGTGTAACCCGCCATAAATAAGCCCACAGGTCCGGCAGTACATAATACTAAGTCGACCCAATCTAGAGTTTTGTCAGAAGCGGCTAGAGGATCTGATTCACCCGTCAACGCTTCAGCTTCATCTTCGTTCATCGCTACAACAGTAACGTGATTGTTTAAGAAGTTTTGCCAAAATTCAGGGTCATCTTGAATCACAAACTTTGTTCCAAGCGTAAGTACCACAGGCACATCATGCTTTTTTGCATACTCGATAGCGCGCATCGTTGCTTCAGGCATAGGGTCACCCGCTTTACAGCGTACAAGGTACGCTGTTAGTACCAATGCAGACGCGCTTTTGAAGATTTTCTCAGGAATGCTGTCAGGGTTAAGCTGGTTCATCTGCCCTTCACTAATAGCGAAGGTACGCTCACCATCTTCTGTAATAAGGGCAAAACAGCGACCGATAGCACCATCCACCCCTTGTAGGTGATTTAAATCCATACGGCTCGATGTATTACATAAATAACGGTAACCATAGCTGCCGATTTTTATATCTTGGCTCATCACGCCTAGCAATGTTGAACGGTCATCGGCAAGTACCGAATAATTGTGCAGCGTATTGCCAATGGTACCACCAGCATATTCGTTGGTAATGAGGTCACGCTGTTTAAGTTCGTTATACAGCGCTTCTGCAGCATCATCATCAATAACTAATGAGTGTCCCTTACTCAATTCATATTTTTCAATTAGTTCACTGCTGACCTTAGCTTCAATATCAACAAGGGTTTGGTCAATACCAATAATATGCGTACGCGACATTTTTTTGCTTTCTTGTGATTGACTCACCAAAGGATCGCGTGCGTGAACAGGAAAGTAATGCTTGGATTTACGTTGACCTGGAAATTTCATAACTATGCTTCTGCAGTAAAATTTTGAATAAAGGGACGGGATGCCGGATTCTACCTCGCGGCTCGTAGCGCGGCAACACAAGGAATTATAGCAAACGTTTGCCACAGCAATTAATCGTTCGCAGGTTGAAAATGACCTAGACTCGTCGTAAAGGTGCTAACTAGTAGCGGTGGGTATTTAGTGGTTGTGGGAACATAAGTGCGCAGTTCTATAACTCCGCACTTATAAAGGTCTTTTGACCCTAATCTCAGACAGTTACTCACCTTCCATAAAGCTTAGATCTGGTAAACGGTCTAGGTTGTCTGCATAGCGTTTAAGGTTAAACTCGCCTTCATTTTTCATTACGTCGAAAATTTCAATCGCGACTGCACAGGCCATCATTGCAATTGCATCTTCACGGGGCGTGCCTGTCATCACTAAACGCATTAAGGTCTCTTTAACTTTAACAGGCTCACCATCCTCCAACTGGTTTTCAATCACTTCGATTAACTGCGCTTCTTCCATGATTTGGTTTTCTTCGCTCATCTGTTTCACTCTAGGGTCTGTTGAATTTTCGCCACTATGCCACATATACAAGATTAATAGTCAAAAATAGGCAGATTTAGCAACTAAACGCCCGCTGAAGATCTTGCCGATGCGCAAGCAGTGTGTGACAAGTTAGGCATTCATCTGCACACGATTAACTTTGCCGCTGAATATTGGGACAATGTATTCAAGTACTTTTTGGCTGAATACAAAGCAGGTCGTACACCGAACCCAGATATTCTGTGTAACAAAGAGATCAAATTTAAAGCCTTCTTAGAATTTGCTGATGAAGTACTCGACGCTGACTACATTGCTATGGGTCACTACGTACGTCGCACATTCCCAACTCAAGAAGAGATCGATAACGGCGCGAAACCACAAATGCTTCGCGGCCTAGATAGCAATAAAGACCAAAGCTACTTCCTATATACGCTAAGCAGCGACCAAGTGGCACGCAGCCTATTCCCTGTTGGCGACCTAGAGAAACCAGAGGTACGCCGCATTGCTGAAGAGCAAGATCTGATCACCGCGAAGAAAAAAGACTCGACGGGTATCTGCTTCATTGGCGAGCGTAAGTTCACCGACTTCTTAGGTCGTTACCTTCCTGCGCAGCCTGGTGATATTGAGACACCAGAAGGTAAAGTGATTGGTAAACACAATGGCTTGATGTACCACACACTAGGCCAACGTAAGGGTCTACACATTGGTGGACAAAAAGGTGGCGGCGGTAACGAAGACCCGTGGTTCGTTGGTGACAAAGACCTTAAGCGTAACGTTCTAATTGCGGTACAAGGTAAAGATCACCCTATGCTTAAGTCTCAAGGCTTGCTTGCATCACAACTGCATTGGGTTGATCGTCAAGCGATTAAAGAACCGTTACAATGCACTGTAAAAACCCGCTACCGTCAAACAGATATCCCATGTACTATCATCCCTGTTGATGATGAAAATATTAAAGTTATCTTCGACGAGCCTCAAATCGCGGTGACACCAGGCCAGTCAGCGGTTTTCTATAAAGATGAAGTCTGCCTAGGTGGCGGCATCATTGAAGAACGCATTTAAATTAGGAGTAGGAATACGTGGCAAACACATTATATGACCGTACAATCGCCTTTGCAGGGATCTGCCAAGCAGTTGCCTTGGTGCAACAAGTCGCTAAGAACGGTCACTGTGACTCCGACGCGTTTGAAACTTCATTAAAAGCAATTATGAACACCAGTCCAAACAATACGATTGGTGTTTTCGGCCGGGAATCTGATCTTAAGCTTGGTTTAGAGTGTTTGATTAAAGGTATTGATAGTACGCCAAACGGCAGTGAGATTACCCGCTACATCATTAGCCTGATGGCACTAGAGCGTAAACTGCAAACTCGCAATGATGCTATGTCTCAGTTGGGCGATCGTATTCAAATGCTTGAGCGTCAACTCGACCACTTTGAACTGCTAGACGAGCAAATGATCAGCAACCTTGCTAGCGTCTACTTAGATGTTATCAGCCCAGTTGGCCCGAGAATCCAAGTGACAGGTACACCGTCTGTGCTGCAACAGACGTCGAATCAGCACAAAGTCCGCGCTCTGCTGCTTTCTGGTATTCGCAGTGCGGTTTTATGGCGTCAGGTTGGTGGTAAACGTCGCCACTTAATCTTCGGCCGTAAAAAGATGGTTGAACAAGCCCAAATTCTATTGGCACGTATCTAAAATGAACTATAAGCTCGCGCAATATCGCGAGCTTTTTTATACAAAATTACTTCTCACAAAATACAAGCAACGCAAACGTTTGCGCAATAGTAGTGACAAACGCGCTTGATATTGGTATAAAGCACACAAAATTTAGCAACTCAATTTTCAGGAGAACATCATGGAACTGTCAGCATTGACTGCTGTTTCACCAGTAGACGGTCGTTACGGAAGCAAGACAATCGCACTTCGCAGCATCTTTAGTGAATTTGGACTACTAAAGTACCGCTCTATCGTTGAAATTCGTTGGTTACAAAAGCTTGCAGCTACAGATGCAATCACAGAAGTACCTGCGTTCAGCGCAGAAGCAAACAAGTTCCTAGATGAGCTGGCAGCAAACTTCTCAGAAGAAGACGCTGCTCGCATCAAAGAGATCGAACGCACAACTAACCACGATGTTAAGGCTGTTGAGTACTTCCTTAAAGAGAAAGTGGCAGCGCTACCTGAGCTAGACGCTGTAAACGAGTTCATCCACTTTGCATGTACTTCAGAAGACATCAACAACACCTCTCACGCGCTTATGCTTAAAGAAGCTCGTGACGAAGTGATTCTTCCTGAAATCAAAAACATCATCGACGCAATCAAAGCGCTTGCTGTTGAGTATCGTGACATCCCTCTTCTATCACGTACCCACGGTCAGCCTGCATCTCCTTCTACCATGGGTAAAGAGATGGCAAACGTTGCGTACCGTATGGAACGTCAATACCAGCAGATCGCTAATGTCGAGATCCTAGGTAAAATCAACGGCGCGGTAGGTAACTACAACGCTCACCTTTCTGCTTACCCAGAAGTCGATTGGCACCAGTTCTCTGAAGAGTTCATCACTCAGTCTCTAGGCGTAACTTGGAACCCATACACAACGCAGATCGAACCTCACGATTACATCGCTGAGCTATTCGATGCGGTTGCACGTTTCAACACTATCCTAATCGACTTCGATCGTGACGTTTGGGGTTACATCGCACTAGGCCACTTCAAGCAGAAGACAATTGCTGGTGAGATCGGCTCTTCGACAATGCCACACAAAGTTAACCCAATCGACTTTGAAAACTCAGAAGGTAACCTAGGTCTTGCGAACGCAGTATTCGGCCACCTAGCGCAAAAACTACCTATCTCTCGCTGGCAACGTGACCTAACTGACTCGACGGTTCTACGTAACCTAGGTGTTGGTGTTGGCTACGCTATTATTGCATACACTTCAACGCTTAAAGGTATCAGCAAGCTAGAAGTTAACCGCGAAGCGCTACTTGCAGAACTAGACCAGAACTGGGAAGTTCTAGCAGAACCAGTACAAACAGTGATGCGCCGCTACGGTATCGAGAAACCATACGAGAAGCTAAAAGAGCTAACACGTGGTAAGCGCGTAGATGGTGAAGCAATGCGTCACTTCATCGACGGTCTAGAGCTTCCAGAGCACGAGAAAGCGCGTCTTAAAGAGATGACTCCAGCCAACTACATCGGTCAAGCAATTGAGCTGACAGATAAGCTGTAAGAGTTTCGAGTTTCGAGTTTCGAAGATAAATTGAAGGGTTGGCTTTTTGCCAACCCTCTTTTGTGGCTCCGCCATACTATTTCAT
>NZ_JATABG010000361.1:0-3489 GCF_036533755.1 Vibrio sp. M260118
ATTATGGCAGTTTTTAATACCAGTCGCATTAATTAAATGTTCAGAAAATTGCTTAGGAAAAAGCCGCTTAGAACAAGGCAAAGATTGCAGCTAGCTAGTTGCTCTACCTACAAAAGATTTAACGCGGTTGTCAGCGGTTTTAGCAAGCAAGAATGACCAGATAATTGGTGTGATTGGTATCAATTAAGGCGCGAATGAGATTTTCACGCCTTAGCAACCATGAAGAGTTAACGCTTGTTTAGGTAACGATTTAGCCACGCAGGCCCAGAAAAATCCTCTTGCTGACTGTCTATAATTGCACGTGCTGCTTCACTAGGGGAGGCACGGTTTTCCCACATTTCATCCAAAATTTCTTCGTCTAGTTCTTTCCCGCCAGTTAAGGCGCTTACTCGCTCAGAATACAGTTTACGGGCTAATAGCTCTTTATCCATAAATACCACCTCAAGACACGCTAAGAGAACAAACACTCCCTCAAATAACCTCAGCCAAACGGTTAACTCAGATTATTTGTTGAAACAATCTCGATATTAGTTTAATTGTAGCTTCAATATTGCGGGTTAGTTCACCGTTCGGATGCCCGTAAAAAATTCACAATACGAAAAAAATAATGCACGGAAGTTTAAACCTAATGGAAAAGAAAACACTGCTAACACATTGCACGGACGCCCCTGGTCTTATTTCAAAGATCACTAACATCTGTTACAAGCATCAACTTAATATTGTCCACAATAACGAGTTTGTTGATAACACCAGTGGCCATTTCTTTATGCGCACCGAGTTAGAAGGCTATTTTAATGATGAGACCTTTCTTGCTGACTTAGACCAGGCACTGCCGCAAAGAGCTAAGCGCAAACTCATGAGTTCAAACCGCAAGCGTGTCGTCATCTTAGTCACTAAAGAAGCACACTGTTTAGGTGATATTCTCATGAAGAACTACGATGGCAGCTTAGATGTAGACATTGCAGCGGTGATCGGCAACTACGATACGCTACAAAGTCTTACAGAGAAATTCGATATCCCTTATCACCATGTCTCTCATGAAGGGCTAAACCGTGAAGAGCACGAACAGAAGATGCTTGAGGTCATCGATCAGTACCAAGCCGATTACCTAGTGTTAGCGAAGTACATGCGCGTTCTTACGCCGTCATTCGTTGAAAAGTACCACCACAAGATCATCAACATCCACCACAGCTTCTTGCCTGCTTTCATTGGTGCTAAGCCATATCAACAAGCTTACGAGCGCGGAGTCAAGATCATTGGTGCCACGGCCCATTTTGTGACTAACGATCTCGATGAAGGCCCAATCATCAAGCAAGACGTTATTCCAGTTGACCACAACTTCAGTGCTCAAGACATGGCGCAAGCCGGGCGCGATGTAGAGAAGAATGTGTTAAGCAAAGCGCTCAACAAGGTACTCAACGACCATGTTTTTGTTTACGGCAATAAGACGGTTATTCTCTAAACCATAACCAGATACACAAAAAGGTCTCTTCGAAAAGAGACCTTTTTTATAATATTCAGAGTTTTAACTATATCGGAACTCGTTATAGCTTAACCGCAAGCTCGACACCTTGTTTGATGGCACGCACTGCATCAAGCTCGCCGGCATAATCCGCACCGCCAATCACATGCAGCTTGTCACCGAGTCGATCCCATTGATCTTCGAACGGTCTCACCGACTCTTGTCCAGCACAAATAATCACGCTATCGGCGTCTAACAATTGCTGTTTGTTATCAAGACTAATGTGCAGACCTTGCTCATCAATTTTGTCGTAGCTCACGCCACCAAGCAGGTTAACACCTCTTTTTTCAAGAGTACGTCTATGAATCCAGCCTGTGGTTTTACCCGGCCCCTTGCCAACACGGCCTTTGCGACGTTGCAATAGCCAAACTGTTTTGTCGCTTAGCGAGTCTGGGTATGGGTAAAGCCCACCCGGATGAGAAATCTCTTTATCGATCCCCCACTCATGCAGCCAATCATCGAGGTTATGCCCATGAGGTTCGGTCAGCATGGTAGCAACATCAACACCGATGCCACCAGCACCGACAATTGCTATTTTATTACCGACGAAAGTCTTCTCGCGAATTAGGGTTTGATAATCGACCACCTTCTCTGGCGTATCGATTCCATCAATCTTAACCTTACGTGGTTCAACACCAGAGGCCATGACGACTTCGTCATACTCAGCCAGTAGGTCGTAGTTCGCGTTAGTTTCTAAATGCAGTTTCACCCCGGTTTCATCAATGCGGTTGGCAAAGTAGCGGATGGTTTCTCTAAACTCCTCTTTACCCGGGATCTGCATCGCTAAGCGGAACTGACCACCAATTCGATCGTTTCGTTCAAATAGATCGACATTGTGTCCTCTTTCCGCCAAGGTTGTCGCACAGGCCAGTCCCGCAGGACCTGCGCCGACAACCGCAATGTTCTTCTTCACATCCGTAGGCGTTATCACGAGTTCGGTCTCACGACAGGCCAATGGGTTAACCAGACAACCCGCTCTTTTGCCTTTAAATACATTATCAAGGCAAGCCTGATTACAACCAATACAGGTATTAATCATCTGCGCCTGATTCTGTTCTGCCTTGATAACGAAATGCGGGTCAGCAAGGAATGGACGTGCCATAGAAACCATATCGGCATGACCACTAGCGAGAATATCTTCTGCTTCTTCAGGAGTATTAATGCGGTTACACGTCACGATAGGCACGTTGACATGAGGGCGAACTTTTTCGGTAACCCAGGTAAACGCACCACGGGGAACCTGAGTGGCAATGGTTGGAATTCTCGCCTCATGCCAGCCAATACCTGTGTTGATAATGGTCACACCCGCTTTTTCTAGCTCTTGAGCAAGTTGAACTACCTCGTCAAATGTACTGCCCTCTTCGACTAAATCGAGCATAGAGAGACGGAAGATAATAATAAAGTCTTCACCTGCTGCTTTGCGAATCGCTTTAACCACCTCAAGTGGGAAACGAATTCGATTTTCGTAACATCCCCCCCACTCATCATAGCGAGTATTGGTACGCTTACAGATAAATTGGTTAAGCAAATACCCTTCTGAGCCCATCACCTCAACACCATCGTAGCCCGCCAGTTGAGCCAATGATGCACTATTAGCAAACGCATCAATGGTTTTGTTGATCTGTCGTGAGCTCATCTCGCTTGGCGCAAAACGAGCAATAGGAGCTTTAATCGACGAAGCACTTTGTGCAAATGGGTGCATTGCATATCGCCCTGCATGAAGCAGTTGCAAAGCGATTTTCCCGCCATGTTTGTGCACCGCTTCAGTGACCACTTTATGGGCTTTGGCGTGTTTAGGTTTACTGAACTCGGCACTAAACGGGTGTAATCTGCCACGTAAGTTGGGCGAAAAACCTCCCGTTACAATAAGACCTACACCACCTTTTGCTCGTTCTTCATAAAAGGCAGCAAGCTTACCAAGTCCTTCTTTGTGTTCTTCTAACCCGGTATGCATTGATCCCATTAAC
>NZ_JATABG010000362.1:0-3483 GCF_036533755.1 Vibrio sp. M260118
GTATCGATATGAACAAAATTACTACGTGGGTAATAGCCAACGCCACCAAGCTTAAGCTCACGGGCAACATCTTTAACTTGCTTCAATTTCACGCCATCAAGCCTAAAGTCGATCGCCTGGCCGAGCATATGGTAGCTTTTTTTAGCCACACCATTGGATTTGCTACGTAGTGCTTCATTCGTCGCTGGCGAACGATAACCAGAAATAATCTGCACCTCAGTGTTAACACCGAGCTCTTTTTGAATTTTACTAATGTGGTCAAACAAGCGTTTATCCATTGAGTAAACTTCGTTGCGTCTAAAATCACGGCACAAGTGATTTAAGCGATTAAGCTCTTTGTCAATATAGTTACTGCCATCAAAATAGCAGGTTTCAAGCATTTCTCTTGTATGGAGATTGGTCAATGCTAAAGAGCGAGGTTGATCTGGATAAGATGCCAAAGCAATGCTAGGTGCGCAGCTTGCTACTACTAAGCTGCTTCCAGCCAGCTTAATAAAATCTCGTCGGGATAATGCCACTTTTATATACCTTCACAATTGATGTCCTAACGTGCCGAACGGCGACACTACCGAACTCTAGTGTGAAGTGCAAATGCATAAAACATGCTCAAAGTTAAACATGTTTCAGATTACATTGCTTA
Organism: Vibrio sp. M260118; assembly: GCF_036533755.1. NCBI lineage: Bacteria > Pseudomonadati > Pseudomonadota > Gammaproteobacteria > Vibrionales > Vibrionaceae > Vibrio > Vibrio sp. M260118. The sequence continues at coordinate 641 of NZ_JATABG010000362.1, forward strand.
ACTATTGAACATATTAGAAAAATATTTTTTTAATGCGCCAAGTAAAAAAATGGTAAAAGTTATCCCTTTGTGTAACGAAATCTATCTAAGCGGTAAATGTCTTCCCTATAGTGGACATTTCCTTCCTCGTACCATGCAGTTTGGTAAATGATGTGGACCGGGATTCGACTTTTTAGTGGGATGGCTTGATTAGCAACAACTTCAATACCTTGAGCTTTCTGCGACTCTTTTTCTTCTTCTAACTCCAGACCTTGAGATTCAAGCAAAGTCATCGCAAACAGGTCAGCATTTTCAACCCGGATACATCCAGAGCTAAAGGCTCGCTGTGTTTTCTCGAATAAATTCTTGCTCGGCGTATCGTGTAAATAGATCGCTCTGCGGTTCGGTGTATTGAACTTGTAAAGTCCAAGAGCATTGGCATTGCCAGATAACTGAGTCATGCGATAAGGAAAAGCGCCTGGTCTCAAGTTATCCCAATCAATATCTTCTGGATTGATAACCTCTTCAGAGCCCCATTTAGGAATGATCTTAATATTGTGTCTCGCAAGGTAACCCACATCTTCTTGTACCTTGGGAATGATATCTTCGACCATAATCTTCCAAGGCACGTTCCAAGTCGGATTCAAGATCAGCGAATCAAGCTTAGTATTCATTACTGGGGTCGGTCGCCCTTTGCGACCAACCACAACCTTTGACTGGAACAATTGCTCCCCAGAAGCCCAATACCGCATTTGAAAACTTGGCACGTTAACTACTATGATGGTATCTCTTTGTGCGGGCCAGTAACGGATTCGCTCTGCATTTATAGCTAGGGTCGACAAACGTTTATCAATTGGCAGATTCAGCCACTTAATAGTATCAGGGCCAATGACACCATCTTCTTTTAGTCCGTGAAGCCGCTGAAACTCTTTGACTGCAACATCTAATGTACTATCAAACCAAGTGACGTCTTTGCGCACAGTCATCAGGTTGATATCAACCACCTCAAGGCGCTGCAGCAACACTTCACGGTTACTCAGCTTGTCACCCACTTTTTTAATGCCTAATTGCTGATATTCAGGGAGCGCAAGTTTCTGGAATTTGACTAAATGAAGATAGGTGTCAATAAGATTTTGATACTCTGCTGAATCCGGCGTGTAACGTTCAATAAGGTCACCGAATGAGTGCTGCGCAATAGCCCGACGTACGGCCACCAAAGCACTGTTTGGCGGCAATGGCAAAGCGTTGACCACCTTATTGTTGAAGAACCACTCTTTACCCTCATTACGCGATTTTTCGGCGTAGCTGAGATACATTAGCATGGTATCCGTAGCAAGCACGTCGTACTCATACCAGCGATTACTTTTACGATAGAACTGAAGATAGCTAAGTTGACGAGAAAAGAGAGAGCTAAAGCCAGCATGATGGATCACCTCGAGTTGGAACTCGAGTTTGCTACTCTGCTGTAAATCAAACCAAACCATCTGTGGGCCATTGGTTCGATACAGGTCTTCGACCACGGCTGGATACTGCAATAGGCTATGCAGCTTACTATCAGGCTCTAGCCAGCCAATCTGATTAAAGTACTGCGCGGCAAAACTCGCCGAAGGTGTCAGACAAAGCACCAACAACCATACAGTCCATCTCGCCATCCCTTCATCCTCTGCCATACCCTAAGCTTTAAGTATGGCAGAGTTAAATGGCAAACGTGTGACTTGTTTTTGAAAACCCCGAGGGTATCTCTATTTTTATCAATATTATTAACTAATTACTGACCAGTGGTTGTCCCACTGAATGCCCGATTGATGCACATCCTTATTACCCGGTTGTTTTTGGCTGACAACACCGCCCGCTCCTGAGCTTACTTTAAATCCATTGTCTTGCACTACAACACCGGACGCATCAGGTAGATGAGAAAGCTCAACTAACTTTCTGGAATGCTTAGACCAAATACCGTAGCAGTTACCGCGCGGAGAAGTAGCGAGAATCCAATCCTCTGTTGCAGCAATGCTAGCGATGTAATGGTTAAACCTTGCCCACTGCTCGGGCTCAGCTTCCAAAGGCGTTAACTTGCCCCCTTTGGTATGCATAGCAAGAAGCGATGGATACTCATCAGGCTCTCCGCGATATTGCTGGCCACACAGCACGGTTTCAGAACCATCATGAGCTAAATGTCGGATGCTAAGTTTCTGATCACTCAACCCAGTTTGCTCAACAAGCTCACCATTTCGGTCAAGGTAGCTCAGGCTTGGCGCCATTGTACTCAAGTTAAGTGGTTCTCGACCATTCGTATGAACACCACCCACTCCAATCACTAAACCACCATCAGGCATCACGATCACTTCATGAGGTCCAAGGCCAAATCCACTAAACTCAGCGACTTTTATATATCCAGCAATGACATCGTAAACTCCGATAATGCCACGGCTCGTGCCACGTTCACCTTCAGTTGCATACAACCACTTACCATCGTTAGAGTAAACCCCATGACCATAGTAGTGGCGATTGTCATCCGCAGGGCGAAGCTTAATAGATTCGCCCGTTTGGTAATCAAATACCTGGAAAAAGGCACCAGGACGTCGAGCAAAAGCGACGGCATGCCTTAGTGAAGAATTCGTAGCAACGCCATGCCCACGTGCAGGCAGTGGTACTTGACGAATAGGCATACCATTTTGATCAGCAACCACAGCGCTAAAGCGGTCACGGCCTGAGATAGAGCAGCCAAACAAAGTCGGCGTCGAGTTTTGAGTCGACGTTGAAACACACCCAACTAGCGGGTAAGCCGCCCCAAACATGGCGGCTTTAAGTAACGAACGCCTTGTTTTGTCAGTCACCATCAGTTGCGTTAAACCCTATAATTACTC
>NZ_JATABG010000363.1:0-3435 GCF_036533755.1 Vibrio sp. M260118
ATGAAAATGGCGCAAGGTTACTCGGTGTTTGCTAATGGAGGCTATTACGTAGAGCCATTTTACATTGAGCGCGTGGAAGGCCTATTCGGCAAGATCGAGTTCGAAGCATCACCAAAAGTCGTTTGTCACCAAGACTGTACTCAGCCTGCACCCGTTATGAGCGAGTTTGCTGAGCAAGATGTAACGACTGAGCCATCTGATGAGCCTCAATATGCACCACAAGTGATCTCAGAACAAACAGCATTCCTAATGCGCGAAATGATGTATAGCAACGTTTGGGGCGGTGGTAACTGGCGAGATGGTACTGGTTGGAACGGTACGGGTTGGCGAGCGCAGAAACTTCAACGCCGCGATATCGGTGGTAAAACCGGTACAACCAACGATTCAAAAGATGCATGGTACAACGGCTACGGTCCAGGTATGGTGGCTATCGCTTGGGTAGGTTTCGATGACCACACCCGCAAACTAGGCAGAACTACGCAAAATAGCAACCTAGGCAAAGACCAAATCACGGGCGCTGAAGCTGGTGCGAAAACGGCTCAACCCGCATGGGTCGATTTTATTGGTACCGCACTGGACGGCGTTCCACAACAGAGCAAGGCAATCCCTCCACATATAGTGCGAGTTCGCATCGACCGAGACTCAGGGCTATTGACTAATAAGTTTGATTCAAGCTCAATGTTTGAATACTTCCTGGAAGGCACTGAGCCGACGGAGTACGTCACGAGTGAGATAACCGACAGTATCTACTCTACCGACGGAAGCGAGGAGTTGTTCTAAACAGAACGAAACGAGGCTGATGAAAACATCAGCCTCTTTTCATTGGCGTCGATTACTTTGTTTCTAGGTGAGACTTAATCGCTTGTGCCAATTGTTCAAACCGCGCTCTTAGTGGTGAGCCGGGACGATAAGCCAACACAATACTTCTCGATGGGACAGGGTTGGTCGCGGGCACATAGCATACACCATCTTTCTGTTTCTCTTTCGGCACTGACAGTTCAGGTAACAAAGTAATCCCAGCTCCAGCGGCTACCATGTTACGCAGTGTTTCTAAGCTCGTTGCTTTAAAACGTTCATCATCCTGAGCACCTGCGGCGAAACAAAAGCCCAAAGCTTGGTCCCTCAAGCAGTGCCCATCTCCTAAAGCAAGTACAGTTCTGCCATTAAGTTCGAGCATATCGACGTGATCTAATTGAGCCCACTCATGATCACATGGCACCGCAAGGCTCAACGGCTCGTTATATACTTCAATCTCTTTGAAAGGGGCGGTTTCTGCCACGGACGCCAGCACCAAGCAATCGAGTTTTCCCTCTTCCAGTTGACGTACTAACTGATGAGTTTGCGCCTCATGCAGAAACAGCTCTAACTCAGGAAACGCTTCTTTAAGCATAGGGATAATTTTCGGTAGTAGATAAGGACCGACCGTAGGTATAAAACCGATATGCATCGGCCCTACCATATCACCCGCTTGGCCACTCGCCATATCTTTAAAGGTTTTGATTTCCGATAAAATACATTTAGCTTGATCAACCAACTGCAAACCTGCCTCGGTAAACAGTACCCGACGGCTACTTCGCTCAAGCAGAGCTGTACCTAGCTCTTCCTCTAACTTACGAATCTGACCGCTCAGGGTGGGTTGGCTGACGAAACAAGCCTCAGCCGCTTTGCGGAAATGTTTATGCTCCGCCAACGCGACTAAGTACTCAAAATCTCGAATATTCACTCTCTTTGCTCTCCATCTTCAATGATAGAAATGACCTATCGAAACCATAACATTAAACGATTAGAGCTATCAAAGAGTTTCTTTGATAATGGTTGCAACAAAGCAGAGCGAAGCGTATACAACTATAAGCTCAGCAACAAAATCAAAAATCCAATTTAAGGAAATTATTATGTTTGCATCGAAAGAGAACCAAAACGTACCTCAGGTTACATTCCCTACCCGCCAAGGTGACGCTTGGGTTAACATCACGAGTGATGACTTGTTCAAGGACAAAACCGTGATTGTGTTTAGCTTGCCAGGCGCTTTCACCCCAACCTGTTCATCAAGCCACCTACCGCGCTACAACGAGCTATTTTCGGTGTTCAAAGAGCATGGCGTTGATGAGATTATCTGTATGTCGGTCAACGACACCTTTGTAATGAACGCCTGGAAAGCAGACCAAGAAGCAGAGAACATTACCTTTATTCCAGATGGTAACGGTGAATTCACCGATGGTATGGGCATGCTAGTAGACAAAAACGACCTAGGCTTTGGCAAGCGTTCGTGGCGCTACAGCATGCTGGTGAAAAATGGGGTGGTAGAGAAAATGTTCGTTGAGCCAAACGAGCCGGGCGACCCGTTCAAAGTGTCGGATGCCGATACTATGCTGAAGTACGTTGCACCGAACTATAAAACTCAAGAATCGATCACTGTCTTTACCAAACCAGGCTGCCCATTCTGTGTTAAAGCCAAGCAGACACTGATTGATCACGGTCTTCAATACGAGGAAGTGATTCTAGGACAAGATGCGACGACTGTGAGCCTACGTGCTATTTCTGGTCGCACAACAGTGCCGCAGGTATTTATCGGTGGTAAGCACATTGGGGGCAGTGAAGAGCTAGAAACTTATTTGGCCTAATTCCACTAGCGAATAATCAAAAAAACGAGCCACACGGCTCGTTTTTTGATTTCTAGAGGGTTATTTCTAGACAATCACTTCTCTGCGGCAATCACAGAGATTTCAACCAAGAGTGCTTCACGAGCCATATCAGCTGTCACACAGGCACGTGCAGGCGCATGACCTTCTGGAACCCAAGCGTCCCATACAGCATTCATTTGTTGGAAATCTTTCATATCCTTAAGATAGATGGTCGCTGAAAGTATATGCTCTTTGTCACTGCCCGCTTCTAGCAGCAGTTCTTCAACCTTATCCAACATAGTCTGAGTCTGCTCTGTAATATCTTTGGTTGCATCTGCACAAACTTGGCCACATAGGTAGATAGTGCCATTGTGCTTTACAATGCGGCTCATACGCTGTTTGGTTTGTTGACGTTCGATCATTTTTATCACTTTCACGTTATTTGAGATATGCTAAGACCTCGTATCTTACCAATTCACTGCCTCCATGACATGTAAATACTGTAAAAATAGCGACTGGTTTTGGAAGAAAATTGGCCGTTGCCAACGCTGTATGGATCAACTCACTGTACTGTCGGTGCTATGTTGGATCATTTGGTGGTTTGCTTTTCGAGATAATCCTCAAAGTATCGAATCCATCGCACTAATCATGGCGGGTTTTGCCTTCAATAGCTTGCTGTTTCTCCATCTATGGATGCGATTTGTTATCTTTCCATGGCGAAAGCGCAATAAAAGAAAAAAGCCCCAAAACCAATAACTGGGTTTTGGGGCCTTCTTAGATTCTTCTAAGAAAAAGCAGTGGTACTTTAATAGAC
>NZ_JATABG010000364.1:0-3413 GCF_036533755.1 Vibrio sp. M260118
CTGTCTCTTATACACAAATCCTCGAACTCAGTTCGAGGATTTTTTTTGAACTCATTTCCAAGGCTGAGATCTGATCACTTAAGTAATATTGATTAGGTAGCTAATATGGAAAACTCAACACCAATGGAGTGGGCACAGGTACAATTTGGTCAGGCAAAGCTTAATGACCCTAGACGAACTCAACGATTGATATCAATGGCTGCTTCACTTGCTAGTCAACCAGGAGTCGCCGTATCTAAACTTGCTATTTCACCCGCTGATATGGAAGGGGCTTACCGCTTTATCCGTAATGACCAAATCCAACCTAGCGATATTGCCGAATCAGGTTTTCAAGCCACCGCTCAGCACGCGCAAGATCATCCATTACTATTAGCACTTGAAGATACGACCTCACTCACATACCAACACAGAAGTGTACGAGATACACTTGGACACACTAACCAAGGTAATCGAAGTCGTGCTCTTCTAGCCCACTCTATTCTACTCTTTGCACCTGACACTCATCAGGTGGTCGGTCTTATTGAACAACAGCGCTGGAGTCGAGATATCTCTAAACGAGGACAAGGTCATCAGCATGCGTCTCGTCCCTACAAGGAGAAGGAAAGTTATAAATGGGAAAAAGCCTCACAAAATATGTCAGCTCGCTTAGGTGAGCATCTATCTTCAGTCATATCTGTTTGTGACAGAGAGGCTGACATCTATGAGTACTTGACCTATAAGACAGAACAACAGCAGCGCTTTGTGGTGCGTTCAATGCAAAGTCGATGCATTAAAGAGCATGACCAGAAACTTTACGACTACTCAAACAAATTGCCAGTTGCAGGTATTAAAACGCTCAATATCTCCCAACGAGGTGGCCGTAAGGCCAGAGATGTTAAGCTAGAAATACGATACACCTCTGTCACTCTTAAAGCGCCCGCTAACAAAGCGTCTGAGCCGGACATCCCACTTAACTATGTGAGTTGTATTGAGTGTGGCGAGGGTAAAAATAAATTGGCATGGCATCTACTGACGTCTGAAGTAATCAACTCGTATGATGACGCTATAGCAGTCATCAGCTATTACGAACACCGATGGTTGGTCGAAGACTACCACAAAGTGTGGAAAACTAGCGGTACTGACGTGGAAGCACTAAGGATGCAGTGTGCTGATAACCTTGAACGAATGAGCGTCATACTTGCGTTTATTGCTACGCGACTACTCCAACTACGATTTATGAAGCATATTGAACCGAAAAGCAGTTCGATGAGTTGCGAAAAAGTGTTAGGCCATAAAGCTTGGAAGTTATTATGGGTTAAAACTATGGGGCGTCCTCTTCCTAGCCAAGTACCAGATACCCACTGGGCTTATGAAAACCTCGCTAAGTTGGGAGGATGGAAAGACACCAAACGAACAGGACGAGCCTCCGTCCAAGTATTATGGGAAGGATGGTTTAAATTACAAACCATCCTTGAAGGCTATGAGCTAGCGATGTCTCTTGAACACGGAGACTTGTGATCAAGAGACAGGCGATTTCGCTACCTTTTTCATTTACTGCTGAGCTACTACACATACAGGCGCGTCGATGTGACACTGATAGCCTGTCGACTCAAGCTCACCCGTGTGCGGATTAAGGCGCAAACTAGTGAGAGTATTAGAATGCTGATTCGCCACTACGACCCATTCGTTGCAAGCGCTAAGCACAAAATCTCGTGGGAACGCACCACCACAATCAGTCGCGCCTAACCACTTCACAGATTTTTTTGAGACATCAAAGCAACTTATTGCGTTCTGGTGACGACATGAGACATAAACAAACTTTTCATCCGCTGACAACTTGATTGCTGCAGCCGCCTCTCCCTTGCTCGAGCCTGGAATCAAATCCAACTGAGCAGTTAAATGCCAACTCGCATCTGTTTTGCTAAGCACCACCAAGGTTTCACTTAGCTCACAAACCACATAGGCTGTGTCTTCCGCCTTATTAAGCACCAAATGACGCGGCCCACTCCCCGGGGGCAGTTTGACGCTCTGTTGTAAGCTAAATGCATCTTGCTCAAAACGATAGAAATGAACAGCATCGCTACCCAAATCGACATTCACTAGCACATCGTCATTGCGCTGAAATATCACTTGGTGTGCATGTGGTGAACCCTGTCTATCTAGATTTGGCCCTTTACCGTCTTGGTACAAGGTGGCAACTCTTTTTTCTGGCACACCAGTGTTGTTATCTAGGCGATATACGATGACATCCCCCGAGCCATAATTGGCAACTGCAAGGTATCGGTTGTCAACGGAGACATCAAGATGGCAAGGGTAATCACCCTCTATTGATAACGTGTGGTTCAATCCCTCACGCAGACAGCTTAGTTTGGCTCCCTCCTGCTGGGAGATTTCAGACACGCCATAAAGCGCGTGTTCGGTCTGGCACAGGTAAGACGGATTGCGAAGGGGGTAGAAATCATCAAGGCGAGTCAGTTCGCCCGTTTGTTGATTTAAGCTGACCAGAGCGATACCGATACTTCGGCTAGGCGAATCCGTATAGGTTCCAACGAAGAATTGTATGTGACCGCTTACTTGCATTGAAAGATATCCAAATAAAAAGAGTTTGCCGCTAGCACCCACTAGCGGCAAATGATTTATCCATTGATTAATCGAAGTTTTCGTTCAGCTCGCAATTGGTTCATCAACCATGACTGTTGTTTCATCAACTGCAATCCGTACAAACTTGCCTAATCCACCGAACGGCTCAATCGTAGGCTCACTGCCAAGCTTAACGCGCCAATCAAGTAGTAGCTAATTAGATAAACAGCACCCACATTAGCAAACGTATAAAATGGATTTCCACCAGCCATCAGTTCAAATGGTAACGCAGTGACCGCTTGCAAAAAATCGCTAATAAAATCCACACCCAGAAGGTTAGTCGACAGCAGTTTGATGACGTAAAAACCGATGATCATGACTAACAGCGGTGAACTGACTTTCTGCGAAATCGCTAGCGCCAGAGCGGCTAACGGAAATAGTGCCATACCAACTAGCCACATACGGCCAATAAACTCCAACCAATGCGTAAACACATACAAGATCGACTCACCAGTGAAGAACAGTGGGAAGTTTTGCGACATAACAAAGTTAATTATCCACATAACCAGATCAGCGGAGATGACAAGCATCGAGCAAATAATAGGTGTAACAAGTAAGCCAAAGCCTAGCTTAACCAAATGAATCGTCAGATCCGACACAGGCATACTGCGCCAAAACATCACACTGCCCTCTTGGCGCTCTTTGCGCAATGTTTTAGGGAAATAAAGCGTGGTAAGTAGGATCGAGAGTAAACCGGTGAAAGCAAAAGCTAATCCGCTTAGTTGCTTGCCCAATTCAAAACCAGACTCATGCCCGTCAATATTGTAGGTCAGCTCATACGTGACATTACTTTG
>NZ_JATABG010000365.1:0-3401 GCF_036533755.1 Vibrio sp. M260118
GACAGTGACACTCCCTGGGCTCGTCATTATGTTCACAGTCATCGTCATAAATCTTGTTGGTGAAGGTATTCGCCAAGCACTCAATGCGGGGATCGAATAATGCCATTGCTCGACATTCGCCACCTCACCATAGAGATTGAAACGCCGCAGGGACTCATGAAAGCGGTAGACCGGATGAGCCTAACTCTAAACGAAGGAGAAATTCGTGGTTTAGTAGGCGAATCTGGCTCTGGCAAAAGCCTTGTGGCGAAAGCAATTGTTGGGGTTTGTAAAGACAATTGGAAAGTCAGCGCCGATCGCATGAGGCTTGGCAATATAGACCTACTGCAATTGACACCCAAAGAGCGCAGACGCGTAATTGCTCGCGATATCGCAATGATCTTCCAAGAGCCATCGACTTGTCTAGATCCATCAGAAGAGGTCGGCAAGCAGTTGATCGAAGCAATTCCAGCCAGTTCATTTGAAGGTAAATGGTGGGAACGATTCAAGTGGCGTAAAAAGCAAGCTATCGCTCTACTGCACAAAGTGGGCATTAAAAACCACAAACAGATCATGGACAGTTTTCCTTATGAGCTAACGGATGGTGAGTGTCAAAAAATCATGATCGCGATGGCGATTGCAACTAAGCCCAAACTGCTTATTGCCGATGAGCCGACCAACGACTTAGACCCAATTACTCAATCACAGATCTTACGTCTGTTGAGCCGCATGAATCAGCTCCACAACACCTCGATTATGCTGATTGGTCACGATCTAACCACCATAACTCAATGGGCGACACGTATTACCGTGATGTATTGCGGCCAATCGGTCGAATCGGCAAGCACCAAAAAGCTATTAGAGAAACCAAAGCACCCTTATACCATGGCGCTGCTAAAAGCGATGCCCGATTTTAGCGATTGGATTCCGCACAAAGAGAAGCTGCAATCTTTGCCTGGCTCGATACCACCACTACAGCATTTGCCGATTGGGTGTCGACTTGGGCCTCGTTGTCCATATGCTCAGCGCCAATGTGTGGAAATTCCAATGACTCGTAGAATTAAAAATCACAAGTTTGCATGCCACTTCCCACTGAATATGGAGAAGAAGAAAGCATGAGTTCCTTATTAGAAGTTAACCTGTTGTCGAAAACCTTTACTACGCGTTCTAGCCTCTTCCGTAGAAAAGTTCAACAAGCGGTTAAGCCAGTCTCTTTTAGCCTTGAAGCAGGACAAACCATAGGTTTTATTGGCCAAAATGGTTCCGGTAAGTCTACCCTAGCAAGAATGTTAGCCGGTGTAGTCGAACCGACTTCAGGAGAAATTCGCGTCAATGGTGAACTACTAGAACACGAGGACTACTCCACTCGCTGTAAGTTGATTAGGATGATTTTCCAAGATCCAAATACATCGCTGAATCCAAGAATTCAAATCGGCCGTATTCTTGAAGGTCCACTGAAACGAAATACCAATATGCCTCCTGAAGCGCGTATAAAAAGGGTCAAGGAAACACTGCTACGCGTTGGCTTACTCCCAGAACATGCCTACTTCTATCCACAAATGCTTGCTACGGGCCAAAAGCAGCGCGTTTGCCTTGCGCGTGCTCTTATACTTCAGCCTTCAATAATTGTTGCTGACGAAGCGTTAAACGGCTTAGATATGGCAATGCGCTCGCAGATCATCAACCTATTCTTAGAACTTCAAGAAGAGATGGGCGTGTCGTTTATTTATGTATCGCAGCATATTGGTATTGTGAAACACATTACCGATAAGATTATGGTGATGCATGAAGGTGAAGTGGTGGAAAGTGGTGATACTCTTGAAGTGCTCTCGAATCCCACCCACTCTATCACCCAACGCTTGGTGGAAAGTCATTTTAACAAAGCCACTTGCTTTAAATAAGGGCAAACATGCTAAGGACAGCATTTCTCGGATTGGTACTTTCGCTTGCTGGGTTCTACACACAAGCGTATGAAACTCAGCAAACCTGGCTGGATACAAACTTTGTTGAGAAAGCCTTTATCAATGTTGCGCTACGCAACGAATATTCCGCTGGGAGCAAGCCTCTGACCAAATGGCAACAACCGGTTAAAATATGGGTTGAGCACAAAGTCGCCGATCAAGACTTGCATGATGAACTTACCAACGCACATTTACGCCACCTGCAGCAGATCACAGGCCACCCTATCCAACGTGTTCATTCCCGCAGTGAAGCCAACATAGTATGGATTTTTACCCGAGAAGCCGTATGGCGTGATGATATCGAGCAAGAGTTGGGTAAGCATGCGCTAAACAATGTCTATGGGGCGATATGCAAAGCAGGCTACCGAATTGCGCGAGATGGCTCTCTCGCTCATGCCGCGATCGTTATCCCGGTTGATCAAGCACGAGAGCATGGTAAATTGCTCGCGTGTATCGTCGAAGAGGTGACTCAAGTGCTAGGGCTACCCAACGATTCAGAAAGTGCCTTCCCTTCTATTTTCAATGACGAAACGCCTGAAGATCTGCTTTCTCCACTTGATGTTGTACTGCTCAAACTCCTGTATGAGCCAGAGCTCAAAGCGGGTATGAACGAGCTACAGGTTAAGCCTATCCTTCGACAACTTCTATCCAGATACAAAAAAGACGGCACATTAAAACGTGCCGTCTCTACTGCTAGGCAGGGAGAGCTGTTTCAGTTGATTGGCTACTAAGGTCTGTTGACCTAGGCGTTACGCTTTTTTAGCTCAGCTTCAAACTCATCAGGGTATAGAACCATCCCTTCTTCGTTGTCATTTGGAAATACAACCACAGAAAGTTCGTCATCTTCTAGGCCGTAAGTCCAACGGCTAAACCATTTTGCGGTTGAAATTGGCTCAGCTTTACAGTGCTCCCAATCGCCTGTAGCCCACTGCTCGGCAAATTCTTGATGAGGCCATACCGGCACACAATCTTCATCTTCTGTATTAAGCATCACACAGCCATGCTCGTCAGTCAGAATCCACACTTTGCGCTGTTTCGCGATCTCTTTAATGCAGTAGTTAAAACGCTCATCAGGGCGCATTTTGTTGACTGTTTCTAGCTGCTCATTTGTTAATGACATCTTCACTTCCTCACAAAGAAAACGCCCATGGCATAACCATGGGCGCTAGGATATACGTTCAAGAGATAGAGCTTATACTAGCTCTGCTTGAAGCCATGGCCAGCCTTGCTTTTTACGGCTTAGCGTGTTTTCCATCATAAGCATGCCATCTTTCTCATGCTTAACTAGCTTCTCTGCCCACTCACCTTTGTAAAGAAGACGAGTTTGAGCTGTTGTGATGTCTGTTAGCATTACCGCAGCAAACGCTAGGCCTTGCTCTGCACAACGCTTCTCTAGGTCTGCTTCAAGTGCGTCAATCATGCCATCAACCTGCTCTAGAGTCGCAAGTTCAACCTGACCAA
>NZ_JATABG010000366.1:0-3393 GCF_036533755.1 Vibrio sp. M260118
AGCGAAAATAATGCGGCTCCAACGTACCCACCTAAATGGAAACGGCGTTCACTCCAATCTAAACACGCACAACAGATTTTACGTGAATGTTTGGAAGGAACGTCAATTCCCATTTCATGAAAATATTGAATACCACTTAATGTGATCATTGAACCATTTTCAGTGATCCATTGCTGTTGACAAAGGGAATCATAGATCTTAACGGCAACTTCGCCAGCTAAATGATCATAGCAAGTACGTGCTTTTCGTAAATGCACTGGCGTGGAAACTTTGGCATGTACGCCATGGTTTAAGGAGATCCCCATCATACTTTCCATCAATTCAGCAATATCTTTTCCTGCTAGCCGAAAATAACGATGCTTGCCTTGAGCTACTACTGTGATTAGCTGGCAATCTAATAATTTAGATAAATGACTGCTCGCCGTTGAAGCTGATATATTCGCCACAGAACTTAGCTCAGTGGCCGTCCAAGCTCGCCCATCCATCAAAGCACTGAGTATTTTAACTCGTGAAATGTCAGACATAGCCGCCCCTATCGCGGCTATTGAGGACTCAAAGGTAACCTCTTTTCGTATTAAATTAGCCATCGCAAGTTCACTTTATTGCCCAAGGGAGCGTAACAGATGCAGCCATACTATCATTGTCCGTTATTAATATCAGTTGGTTAGCATGGTCACTGTATTGCACTAAAATATTAATGTTATTCTCCGCCAATACTCGTGCTATTTCGCCAAGTTCCCCCGGTTTTTCCTGTTTTAACTTACGAATTAATGGTGTCCGGATCGCAAGTACTAACAGTCCAGCTTGCTCTAGCGCTATTTTAGCTTCCTTTCCTTGTTCAACAAGAAAATGAGCATGGCATTCATCACCAACCGTAAATATCCCTCCCCCTTCCAATCCAATACCTTTATTACCTAATGTTTTTCCTAGTAATGCTAATTGTCCTATTTGATTATCTAAAACAACGTGAACATCAAACATTATCCTTGTCCTTTTTAAATGAATATTCGCGAGTAATATGAGCAATACTAATTTTGTAAAAATCAAATATTGACTCTCGCCCTTCTTGTTGAGCTTTCGCATGTAAAACATGATTTTTCCATTGCAGAACTGCGTATTCGTTTTCCCACCAAGATAGCGATAACATTTTTCCTTCTGTAGCTAGACTTTGAAAACGTTCAATTGAAATAAAACCAGCTACATGACTTAATAGTGGTCTTAACTCCTCAGCTAAAGTCAAATAGCGAGTTTGTTGGTCGGGTTGTATTTGCACCTCAAATATTACAGCAATCATATTTTTCTCCGTTATTAATCAACAAACAGAGTAATCCACCCGAAAATTAACACTTCGATAAGCAACGAAATATAGAAAGGTCATGCTGCTGTTTTATGTTGTATATCACACTTCTTTAAATTGCTCGGCCTGCGCTTATCATGTTCTCCTTCTCTTATAATTTTGTTTATTATTTATACTTTTTTATTTTTTGCTATCACCGAAAATAGTGCGGATCCCGCATGGTATTTAGGTTTACCCATCATTAAATACCATTGTTGTTATTTTAATCTTTCTAATATTTCATGATTAAGATCACACTAAAATTATGACCCTATTAACTAAAAGTTATGGATACCCTAATAAAACTCATTGTTAAAGATTAGTTAACCAAAGTAACTTCATTTTTCACTATTGTTAAATTGTTATAGTGAAAATTCTGGTAAACTAATAGAGGTAAAAAAATGATCCTAGATGCCAGTTATACATTATTAGTCGCATGTATCGCGCTACTCATAGGAATGTTTGTCGTAAAATTTACCCCGTTCCTACAAAAAAACCACATACCAGAAGCCGTCGTTGGTGGCTTTATTGTTGCAATTGTTCTGTTAATTATTGATAAAACATCAGGTTATTCGTTTACTTTTGATGCTTCATTGCAAAGTTTATTAATGCTCACATTCTTTTCCTCTATCGGGCTAAGTTCTGACTTTTCTCGACTGATTAAAGGAGGAAAGCCGTTAGTTCTATTAACTATTGCAGTAACGATCCTAATCGCCATTCAAAATACTGTCGGCATGAGTATGGCTGTCATGATGAATGAAAGTCCATTTATTGGCTTAATTGCAGGTTCAATTACTCTAACAGGTGGTCATGGTAATGCCGGAGCATGGGGCCCTATTCTCGCTGATAAATATGGTGTAACAGGCGCCGTTGAATTAGCGATGGCTTGTGCAACACTTGGATTAGTGTTGGGTGGTTTAGTTGGCGGCCCTGTTGCCCGTCATCTTTTGAAAAAGGTCTCTATTCCTAAAACAACCGAGCAAGAGCGCGACACTATCGTTGAAGCTTTTGAGCAACCAAGCGTCAAAAGAAAAATCAATGCAAATAACGTTATTGAAACCATTTCAATGCTGATTATCTGTATTGTTGTTGGTGGCTATATCAGTGCATTGTTTAAAGATACTTTTCTGCAACTGCCTACTTTTGTCTGGTGTTTATTTGTCGGTATTATTATCCGTAATACACTGACTCATGTATTTAAACACGAAGTGTTTGAGCCGACCGTCGATGTATTAGGTAGCGTTGCTTTATCGCTTTTCTTGGCAATGGCGTTAATGTCATTAAAATTTGGTCAATTGGCAAGCATGGCAGGGCCAGTATTAATTATCATTGCTGTACAAACTGTTGTCATGGTGCTATTTGCCTGCTTTATCACCTTCAAAATGATGGGCAAAGATTATGATGCTGTCGTGATCAGCGCGGGTCACTGTGGCTTTGGTATGGGAGCAACACCAACAGCAATTGCGAATATGCAAACAGTCACAAAAGCATTTGGACCATCACATAAAGCTTTCCTTGTCGTTCCTATGGTCGGTGCCTTTATTGTTGATATTTCAAACAGTATCTTAATTAAAATATTTATTGAAATTGGTACATACTTTACCTAATAGCTACACACTACTCGGCGTACTTCTCCTAACAATTTATTATAGGGCAGTATGCCGAGCCGCTTTCTTACCCCGTATATTCCCCTAGTCAATCTATTTAGCTTGCACGTTTACGAATTAATTCTCGTGACAACTAAACCAAAATTTGAATTATGACGAGTATATCTGATTATTTATACTTTATTCGTTAGAATAGTCCGTAGAAATAAATAATCAGTAGGCTACATGGAATGAAATTAAGCATCTCGATATCTTTTATGCTGTAATGACTTGTGGTTCCTTAACGCGTGCGGCTGAAGTTTTACATATTTCTCAACCCGCGGCGAGTAAAGCACTCAAACATGCTGAGCACTGAGAGATCCCCTCATAATTTCCCCAAAACGTAACCATGTGTGAATAGATTTTGAGTAAGCAGGGTTGCAGCCACGAGTGAGTCTTCCCTTGTTATTG
>NZ_JATABG010000367.1:0-3379 GCF_036533755.1 Vibrio sp. M260118
GAATTCTCGAATCTAGCACACATTAAAAAAGGGCCATTGGGCCCTTTTGTTACTCTTTGATCACCAGTATATCTTTCAGCATCTGATCGGTTAGGTCTGCACTACTCCAGCCCTCCAGCTCAATCGTAACTGAATCATTACCCTTGGAAACGACAATTTCCGCATGGCTATCTTCAGACTCACTGACTGAGATATGGCTTGAAATAATACTATCAACGCTACCCTGTTCATCTTTAAACAACTCGGTTAGGTCAATTCTATCTTTTTCACCATCGTCGTCAGTGTTGTCGTAAGTAAAGTCTTTAATCGTGTCCTTAGAGCCATCAAGATCTCCATCGAGCCACTTAAAGATGTCATCACCATCTCCACCAACCAAAATATCATTGCCGGTACCACCAACTAATAAATCATCTCCACCCTGGCCAAACAGTATGTCATCACCTGCTCCACCATACAGCTCATCATTGCCATCATTAGTTGAAGATTGAGTAAACTCATCAATGTTCCCAGCAACATAATCATGAATATTACTCGCCTCAACCTGAGACAGAGAAGGCGTTGTTTGCTCAGATACATATTCGTACAAAGATTGCTCTTCACCGTCTTGCTGCGAGAACAAAACAGGCTCATCACCAAACAATATGTCATTGCCATCATTTGAGCGAATAACATCATCACCAGGCATAGTTTCGATCAACTCGCCGGCAATCGCTTTAGCAAGTTCTGAAACATTGATATTCACATCAACAAAGCCATCCGTATCAAACTTTTGTAATGACGCTTCATTCACGCCTGAGCTTGAATTATTATTTGGAGTCGGATCCAAGCCTATGGCTTGTACCGCTGACAACCCAGCAAGCACATTGTACATATGTTGTGCTTGAAGAGTTGAAGATATACTGGACTGACTAAACTCAAGTTTATCGTCATTTCTAACTAACGTACCTAGAAGAACTCGATTCCCCGATTGGTTCTCATACGGTGAATATACGTTGGCTTTAGATACCTTACCATCGTCATACTCATCTATTTCAACGACTTTAACTCCGTTGCGATATATTTCATCTGACGTTAAATCATTCAATTTGAAATCAGTGCCAAGGATATCATCTAGAGTTTCGAATTCTTCTGTTTGCTCATTTGAGAACATCCAGAACTGGTCAAACTCATCTTTGTTCAGATAATCATAGTTAGTAGCTGTAATGTATCCATCTGTGATGAAGAATGAATGACTCTTAGCTCCACTGTTCGGCAATCCGGCAAACCAATCAATCGTATCTTTAAATCCATCTTCATAATTTGTATTTCCCCCGGCACCAATGTTAGCAAGGGCGTCACTAAACTCTTTCTTAGGATCTTCTGAAGCTAGATTTATGCTAATGACCTCGGATGCGCTCCAATTAAACTGGCTTAGGAGGACATTTACAGTACCAGAACTGTCAGGTCCGACACTATCAACCAACTTATCAAACGCCAGCACTAACTGCTCTTTAGCAGTTCCCATTACGTTCCCCATACTACCCGACGTATCAAAGATAAACGCAATGTTATAATCCTCACCAGGGATTATCTCTAGACCGGTAGTATCACCGATAACGATGTCATGTTCACCACCAGTGCGTATATTATCGTCACTACTCTCACCAGATGTATATTTAAAGTCACGAATAGAAGCTTCGACCGTAGCACTACCTATAGCCGAATCTGCATTGCTAATCTCTGTTGAAGTTGCCGTAGCTGTAATTGGGAAATCTAATTCGCCCTGATAGCTACTAGGCACCCGAATATCGAACGAAACTAATCCGTTACCAGCAGTAAACGTAAGAGGCAATACATAAGTTCCATTGCTTGCTGTTTGCTCAACACCGTTCAACCATACTTCAGCGTCTTCTGGTATTCCTGTGACTGATACCGAATCTGATAGAGATTCACTTCCATCACTATCTAAGAGGTCAACCTGAATATCGACTGGAATTATCTTAGTCACTTCCGGTGTAACAGTTCCTTTTTCATTGTCCAAAATAACTATCGCATCTTGGAAAACTAGCCTTTCTATCTGGTATAAGTGATCTCCAGCTTCTTTGTCATTGGCAATCACTACATCAGCTGTATCGTTGAAATTCTTATCTTCAACTATCCAATATGGCACAGCAGAATGGTCGTCTGCATCAAACCATCTCAACTTATAGTCATCAAAATTACCACTATAGATAACAGTGTCTTTAGTCGCGCTGTCCAACGCTCCAGTTCCACCATCGAAATGGTCGTTACCTGGACCAGATACGAAAAAGTCATTTGAATCACCAACTAGTTGATCGCCTGTAACGTGAGAGCCAGGTTGGGAAACACTTTCATGAATAGCGCGATTCGGTTCCACTATGAAAAGGTCGCTTCCGTTGGTATCAGAAGGCAAAGGAGAAACCCCTCCAGCTATCAACTCATGGATATTTCCTGGCTCGTTGTTTAACAATGTTCCTTGTTCAAAGAGGTCTTTAATCTGTGCATTGTCGTTGGTGCTGAAGTCAGGTTTTACCCACTCATATTCTAGCTTACCAAGATCAATCATTACCTTAGGAGCATCTGCTAAAGCATGAACATCAACGGGTAAACTTCCCATTTCTACAGTATTACCACTTGAATTTTTCGCAGTAATAGTGATATCGAAGTTTACGTCGCTGTGTTCAGGAGCTTTGACTTTCACAGATTGAATATCGTCAATATTCACAGTGATAGCACCAGAATCACCAATGGTCGTCTCAACATTTTGAACCGAAACTACCGAACCTTTAGGAATACCCGATAGTTCAATAGTTTCGACAGAAGTTTCCGCATCCGCCACCGTAATACCGAGCGATATAAAGTTATCTTCCGGACCTACAGCAGTGTCGTAAGAAAGCTCTTCAGTGCCAGATACCGAAATCGTAGTTTTCGCTACTACCGGCTCGTTAACTCCATCGGATACCTCCACCTCTACAATACGTGGTGTTTCATCAGGCGTATCGCTATTGTTAACAAAGCTAATGGATTTTAGGATGGCCTCAAAGCCAGCAGCGGAAACGGCACCTGATGGATGTGTTACCAATAGAGCTAACGTAGTTGCAGTATTTATAGGAATGACTTCAAAACCTGCGGATTCTGTCCAATTCAATACATCATCAGCTTTCGCGTTGGTGAGTGTAACCGTCATTGACTCGATAGTATCTTTATCATCGAAGATATCCGCATCAGACGTCGCTATCGCTACGCCACTTTCATTACCTTCAACAAACGTCACTTCATGGTGAATCTCTGCTGGCTCTGACTTGACGATTTTGATGACAATATCATCAAAGTCATCATCGTCATTGTCGTTGCCTTTTTGGTCGTCGAAGCTAAGTAC
>NZ_JATABG010000368.1:0-3374 GCF_036533755.1 Vibrio sp. M260118
GTTCTCCAGTTCTCCAATACAAAGAGGGTTGATACTAAGCGCCAATCCCCTTTAATTTTTCTCGCTTTCTCGCTTTCTCGCTTTCTCGCTTTCTCGCTCTTGGCACACATATTGCAAAATCTAACCTAGATGTTCAGTTAACGCTGATTTTTATAGGTTTCTTGGGGGCAATATGTCGTCTGATCTTCTGAATTTAGGTTCGCAAAGCGTCCTTACAGCTCAGAGACAATTAAACACCACCGGTCATAACATCTCTAATGTAAATACAGAGGGTTATAGCCGTCAGTCGGTGATACAAGGCACAAATATGCCACGCCAATACGGCGGGGAAACCTATGGTATGGGCGTTCATGTGGAAAAAGTTCGCCGCTCTTGGGATCAGTTTGCCGTTAATGAACTCAATATTTCTACTACTAACTATGCACGTAAGGTCGATGACGAAGCGGATTTAGAGATGCTATCTAACATGCTGTCGTCTGTTTCTTCGAAAAAAATCCCTGAAAACATTAATGAGTGGTTCGATGCGGTTAAGTCATTGGCTGATAGCCCTAATGATGTTGGTGCTCGAAAGGTGGTGTTAGAGAAAGCTAACCTAGTTACTCAAAACCTAAATGATTTTCATGAAACGGTGCGTCGTCAGTCAGATGTCACAAACAAAAAGCTCGATTTGGGTATCGAACGTGTTAACCAGTTAGCGCTTGAAATTCGCGATCTTCATCGCCTGATGATGCGCACACCTGGCCCGCACAATGACTTAATGGATACCCATGAAAAGCTAATCGCGGAGCTGTCTGAGTACACCAAGGTCACAGTAACTCCGAGAAAAAATGCTGAAGGCTTTAACGTACATATTGGTAATGGCCACACATTAGTGTCGGGTACAGAATCGAGTGAACTGAAGATGATCGATGGTTATCCTGATGTTCACCAACGCCGACTTGCCATGATCGAAGGTAAGGGGATTAAGGCGATCACGACTAAAGATATTGATGGCAAGCTTGGTGCGATGCTCAGTATGCGTGACGAGAAGATTCCTCAGTTGATGGATGAGCTTGGCAAACTAGCAACCACTTTCTCTTATGAAGTTAACGCTTTACAGGCTCAAGGTCTCGACCTTAGAGGAAATGTTGGTGGTTTGATTTTTACCGACGTTAACTCTGAAGTTGCTGCGAAGGAGCGTGTTGTTGCGTCTTCTAACTCGCAAGCCGATTTAGCGGTGTTTATTGAAGATACCAGTCAGCTTCAAGGCGGCGAATACTCTTTGCAATACGTTGGTGGCGATTACTATGTCACACGCCCATCAGGAGAGCAGCGTCAGGTGTCTGTTGTCGATGACTCGATTACATTAGATGGTATTCGAATTGATATCCGCAACGGTCTAGAGGCTGGCGAACGAGTTCTAATTCGCCCAACTCGCAGTGGCGCAGCGCAAATGCAGATGGCAACTAATGATCCGAATGCTATTGCCGCGCAGAGTTATGAAGCGTCAACAACCTTTGCTCAAGGTAGTGCCGAGTTTACTATTTTGAAAGCGGGTGAAGTGCGCGAGTTTGAAGTTATTGTTTCCCCTGACGGGAAACAGTTCGCGGTGACGGATACCAAGGGCAACCTTCTGCTTCAGCCGCAAAACTACCCACCTACAGGCCCGGTTGAGGTTAAAGGTACTCAGTTCGAGTTAACTGGCGGTGCATTGCCGAACGATAAATTTACGGCAAACCTTGTCCCTTCTGAAGGTGACAACGGCAACTTGCGTAAGATGCAGAACATTCAAACCAATAAAAAATTGAACGGCGGTGAGTCGACCATTCTCGATATCTACCACAACCTTAATACCGATGTGGGTCTGCAGATGTCTACCGCTTCTCGCTTGACGGATGTATCGCGCTTGGAAAAAGAGGGCGCTCAAGAGCGAGTCGCTTCAATTTCAGGTGTGAACTTAGATGAAGAAGCTGCAAACATGATGAAGTTTCAGCAAGCTTACATGGCCTCTTCGCGCATTATGCAAGCTGCCAATGACACCTTTAATACTATTCTTGCGTTGAGATAAGGAGGCCTAAATGATCAATCGAATTTCTAGCTTCCACAACTATCAATCAGCGCAGAACGATATGCGTCGTTCGGAAGCAAAAGTACATCATAATCAAGCGCAGTTAGCGTCGGGTAAAAAGTTAATGCGCGCGAGTGATGATCCACTTGCCACGCACTATATTCAAAAAATCGGTCAACAAAAGGAACAACTTCGCCAGTTTACCGATGCGATTACCCTTTCCCGTAACCGCCTAGAGCATCATGAAGTGATCATTTCCAACGCAGAGCAATATGCTGATGAGGCAAAACGTACCGTAATGGAAATGATCAACGGTTCATTGTCTCCAGAAGACCGTATTGCTAAACGTCGTGAGATGCAGGAAATCTCAGATAACTTCTTGAATCTAGTTAATGTTCAAGATGAATCTGGTAACTATATCTTCGCCGGAACTAAGCCTAAGAACCAACCTTTCTTTAGAGATAAAGACGGTAATGTGGCTTATGCCGGGGATGACTACCAACGCAAAATGAAAATCTCTAACAGCTTAGAAATGCCGATCAACGATCCGGGAAGCAAGCTGTTTATGGAAATTGATAACCCATTTGGTGATTACTCGCCTAAGTACGACCTAAAAGACGAGTCAGAGCTGTTGCTTGAAAGGGCGACCAATACCAATCCGGATGACAACTCTACCTATAAGGTCACTTTTGTTGACATGCCTGGTGGTAAATACGGCTACCAACTAGAGCGTGATGGCTCTGTGGTTAAAGCTGATACCTTTGATCCAGCGGTTGGTATTAAGCACGAGGGCATCACCGTTCAGGTTAAAGGCCAGATTACTAAGGGTGACGAAATTACCTTAGAGCCTAAAAAAACATACAGCATCTTTGAAACCTTTCAAGATGCGATGAGGCTTGCAGAGGGCTCGGTCTCTGATACATCAAATACAGCAGAGCTACACCAGGTTACTGAAGAGTTCCACACTGCCTTTATTCATTTGAATAAAGGGCGAACGGATGTTGGTGCGCGTTTGAATACTCTTGATATTCAAGAAGAGCAACATAATGACTTCGCTATGACCTTGGCGAAATCTAAAAGTAATTTTGAAGACTTGGATTATTCAGAGGCGATTATCGAGTTCAACGAGAACTCGCGAGCGCTTCAAGCTTCCCAGCAAGCGTTTGGTAAAACCAAAGATTTAACCCTATTTAACTACATCTAAACTCAATGCCTTATGTGCTATGCCATAAGTGCGAGATAGGTGACGCCAGTTGAATTTGTTTACTCATAGAAAGAGTGGCAATCGAGTGGCAAACCAGGCGGCAATGAATTTGCCGCTTGAGAT
>NZ_JATABG010000369.1:0-3370 GCF_036533755.1 Vibrio sp. M260118
ACACGTTGTTGAGCAACTTGCTGTCTTACGTCCATATTTCTTTATTTCTTAAGAACAATTGCCACTAGAATAACAAGAATTTCGCTTTCTCCCCACGATTCTTGTTAAAATAGAGAAATAGATATTTAAATTAAGGCAGAAAAATGGCACGTAAGAATCAAAAAGCGCCATGGGAAGAGGAAGAAGAGATCATTTGGGTCAGTAAGACCGAATTGAAACGCGACATGGAAGAGTTACAGAAGCTAGGCGAAGAACTCGTTAGCCTGAAACCTTCTGTGTTGGAGAAATTCCCGCTCAGTGAAGACCTTGCAGAAGCAATTAAAGACGCTCAACGCTTCAAAAACGAAGCGCGACGCCGTCAATTGCAGTACATCGGTAAGCTGATGCGTTTTGAAGATCCGGAGCCGCTTCAAGCAGCGCTAGACAAAGTTCGCAACAAGCACTCACAAGCAACCGCTGAACTGCACAAACTTGAGCAGCTACGTGATCGTGTTGTAGAAGAGGGCGACGGCGCAATTGGTGATGTCATGGATATCTATCCATCAGCCGATCGCCAACGCTTACGTCAACTTGCACGTCAGGCTGCCAAAGAGAAAAAAGCAGGTAAGCCAGCGAAAGCGTATCGCGAAATCTTCCAAGTGCTTAAAGAGCTAAACGAAGAAGAGAGTTAAGCGAGTTTGCGAGAAAATTTGAGGGTTGACGTGAGAACGTCAACCCTTTGTTTTTTTTATTGTCATCCTCAAGAGGGAGGCACGACCGAGTTGGGGATCTCTTCGAACAATTAACAGAACATAAGAGATTCCTTACTCGTTCATTCTTCTATCTAAGGAATGACAAATAATACCCCTCACTCACCCGCCCGAACAAAATCACTTAGCGCTTGGTTATCATGAATTGAAGAGAGTTGTTCGATTTTATCCGCGACTTCGACTCTGCCATTTGAGACAAAGATAAAGTCAGAGGCTATCGCCTTTGCATCACTGATGTGGTGCGTCACCATGACTACCGTAATTTTTCGGTCGTAGGCTAACTTCTTAACCAAGTTGAGCATCTCTTCACGCAGGACTGGATCAAGAGCGGAGAATGGTTCATCAAGAAGCCATATCTTGTGTGGCTGAACGAAGCAACGCGCCAAAGCGACTCGCTGACGCTGACCGCCCGAAAGTTGCTCTGGTAAACGATCTAAATAAGCGTCAACACCAACTTGTTGCGCAGCTTGCTCGACTGACTGTTGCTGCTGTGACGTCAACTTCAAGCCAGGGTGAAGGCCAAGCCCAATATTTTGTCGAACCGTTAAGTGAGCAAACAAATTGTGCTCTTGAAACAGCATGGCAAAGGGACGCTGGTGTGGCTCCTTACCAACAAGGTTCCTGCCTTCAACCTCAATTGAACCTTTGGTCGGCTCAATAAAACCAGCGACTAAGGCGAGCAACGTCGATTTTCCTGCACCACTAGGCCCCATTAGCGCGACAATCGATTGTGGCGCAACCGTCGTATCAAAATGAAAAAGTTCATTGTGATAATAGTAATCAACACTACTTAAGGTCAGCATGATTCACCTTTGAGTTAACTTTAAACAAGGTTTCGATAAGCGTGAAGCAACCCACACTCAATAGTAATAACGTCACTGAAACTACCGCCGCCGCATCCATCTGGTAGCTACCAAGTAGTTGGAATAGGTAGAGTGGTAAGGTGCGAAACTCTTGGCTACCAAATAGAGCAATCGCACTTAAATCGCCAATCGCAAACATAAAACTAATCGCAAAGGCGTGTGCCATTGGTTTCTTCAGCGCTTTCCACTCAACCACTTTAAAACGATGCCAACCCTTCATACCCAAGCTAGCGCAAACATATTGGTATTTCTGCTCAATGTGCAGCATTGGCTGCGACAGCGTTTTAATCACGTACGGCAGCCCCATCAATGCATTGACGGCTACGACAACCACTAACGCTAGGCTAAATACATCAGTAAATGAGCGCAGCAATAGAAACAGCCCAGTGGAAATCACAAGGCCGGGAGTGACCAGAATAATGGTGCCAATCAACTCAATATGATCCGCACTCTTCTCTCGATAATTAAGGCGTAATCTTCGGCTGGTTAACAAGATGGCAATGCCAGCAATCACCGCAATCACACTTGCCATAGTGGCGACTTTTACTGACGCCCAGAGCGCCTGCCAGAAACGACTATCAGTAAAGACATCAATTGCTTGGCCATTCATGCCACTCATCAGCACCATAAGCAGCGGAGGTAGTACCAACAACATAGAAGCGGCTATCCACCCCCAATCCCAACACCTAGATACGAAACAATCTTTGGTTCGGTACATAGTACTAGCTTGCGCTCCCGAAGTTACCGAGATAGGTTTAGTTAAACGCTGAACGGCCAAAGCCATCACTCCGCAAAGCAACATCTGCCAAATAGCCAATAGCGCGCCTGCTTGAAGATCAAAATCGAACTTAATCGCTTGATAAATAGCTAGCTCAATCGTGGTAGATTTAGGCCCGCCACCTAGCGCCATAACGGTAGCAAAACTAGTAAAGCAAAGCATAAACACTAAGCCACTAACATGCGGGAGTTGCTGACGCAGTCGTGGCCACTCAACCCAACAAAACTTATCCCAATGCCCCATACCTAGATGCGCACAAAGCTTATGTTGCTCTTGGGGAATAGTGTCAAGCGCTTGCAATAACAGTCTTGTGGCGTAAGGAAGATTGAAGAACACGTGCGCGAGTAAAATGCCATTGAGCCCATAAATCGAGAACGGCAACTGGCTATCTAAGCTCTTAAACAGGTCGGCAATCAAACCGCTATTTCCGTAGATAGCCAGCAAGCCAAACACGCCAACCAAAACAGGCAATACCAGCGTGGTAGCAAACAGTTTTAACAGCAAAGACTTACCGAAAAATGAGCGTCGAGATAAGGCATGGGCAACAGGAATCGCAAAGCCGACACTGAGCAATGTAGAGAGAAAAGACTGATAAAAACTGAATTTGGTGACATGTCGGTAATAGGGAGCATTCCATACCTGACTGATATCCAAAGTAGGAGCTTTGACCAACAGCGCACCGAGCGCAGAAACGACAAAGGTCGCGATTAACATCGCGACCCATAAGCCAATTTTAGGGGGATTACGCAAAAGGGTCCCTTAAAAGGTTAGTGCGCTTTGCCATTCGCGAATCCAAGATTTACGATTTTCAGCAACCTCTTCGGCACTAAAGGTCAGCGCTTTGCTTGGCACAGTTAGAGTGTCAAAACCTTGTGGCAATGCAACGTCTGTCACTGGGTACATCCAGTTTCCTGTAGGCATCGCTGATTGAAACTCATCACTCAAAATGAAGTTCATAAACTCGTCCGCGAGCTTTTGAT
>NZ_JATABG010000370.1:0-3367 GCF_036533755.1 Vibrio sp. M260118
CATAAAAGTAACTTTGTGAACTAACTTCAATTCTCAATTCCAACTTGCGATACGCCAAAATGCGCCAAGGACGTGCTACAACACGCAATAATTCGACATCGGTTCCATTTTACAGCATTTCAAGTAACTATCTGATAATAAATATTAGATCTGACTCATAAACTTTTGGCTTACTCTGGCCATTTTAGAACAACGAAAGATTCCTAACTTCATTATCGGTCAAAACTGCAATTTTGGCGCGATTGAATGCTAGAATGGCCCATAAACCTAAGGGTACACCTCACTACAATATAAGAGCACTGTCATGTCTTTATTAGCTAAAGGTACGCTGAGCAAAATGCGCGCCTCTCTCGAAAATACCGTTCATTATCGCTTGCCTGTTGGAGATAAACTGGTTGACCTTAACCCTTTCATTGGCAAGAACATTACCCTAACCCATACCGGAAATATCTTTTGTAGTTCATGTGGTAAGAAAACCAAGAAAAGTTATTCTCAAGGCCACTGTTTCGTCTGCATGAAAAAACTCGCAAGTTGCGATATGTGCATCATGAAACCCGAGACCTGCCACTACGATCAAGGCACGTGTCGTGAACCGAAATGGGGTGAAGACAACTGCATGGTTGACCACTATGTCTACCTGTCTAATACCTCTAGTCTAAAAGTTGGTATTACTCGCCACACCCAGATCCCAACTCGCTGGATCGATCAAGGTGCGACGCAAGGTCTACCCATTTTCAAAGTAAAAACTCGCCATATTTCCGGGCTAATTGAAGTAGAGTTGGCAAAACACATCGCAGACAAAACTAACTGGCGTACCCTGTTAAAAGGCGATGGAGAACCAATGGCACTGGAAACGAGATTTGCTGAGTTACTGCCGTTGGTCGAAGACAAAATTGCCGAAATAAAACAGCAGTTTGGTGAAGACGCGATCGAGATCCTAAATGACGACACTACTTCCATCAGCTACCCTGTAGAACAGCATCCGAGCAAAATTACCTCTCATAATTTTGATAAGAACCCAGAAGTCACTGGCGTGCTGCAAGGTATTAAAGGTCAGTATATGATTTTCGACACTGGAGTGATTAACATTCGAAAATTCACCTCTTATGAAATAGAGGTGAGCGCTTAGCTTAAGCCTCGATAAAATGATCTCTAAGACAAAGACCTCTATTTAGAGGTCTTTGTGTATGAGAGAGGTTCGCCTAATTCTTTAGGATAAGCTTGAGCTCATCAAACAGCATATCCACCTCTTCTATGGTGTTATAGTGCATGAAACCGATTCTCACTACCCCACCCGACGCTTCTAAGCCAAGTTGACGAACAAGCCCTAATGCGTAGAAATGACCATTCCAGACACAGATGTTTTTCTCCCCAAGCTTTTTAGCTATAGACTCCGAAGAGTGATGGTCAAACGTTAACGCAAATGTTGGTGTTCGTACTTCGCTGTTAGCTTGAGATTGACCAAATAAGTTTACGCCATCTAGCTCATCTAATCGGGCTAAAAAACGTTCACTGATCGCTGATTCATGCTGATTGTACTGCGCAAAAGAATCGACCAGTCTCTCACGCAATGACCCGCGACTATTGCCCCACTGCGCTAAGTACTTAACCGCCGCGATGACACCTGCTAAGCCTTCAAAGCTCTGAGTGCCTGTTTCAAAACGGCCTGGACCTAGATTTGTCGCAGGTTCAACTTTATAAGGCTTCAAAGTCTGCAACCATTTTGGCGCTATATAAGCAATACCGACATGGGGGCCGAAAAACTTGTAAGCTGAACAAGCTAAAAAGTCACAACCTAATGCTTGAACATCAATTAAGTGGTGCGGCGCATAGTGAACAGCATCGACGTACACCTGAGCACCTACCTGATGCGCGGCTTCTATCACGCGTTTAACATCAACAATAGAACCTGTGGTGTTCGAGGCAAAGGTTAATGCGACCAACTTAGTTTTTGGCGAAATCAAAGACAACAGATGGGCAATATCTAAGCCACAATCATTTTCATCAACACGGGCTTGATGGACAACGACATTTCTGTCTTGTGCTGCCTGCTGCCAACTAGAGACGTTCGAGTAGTGGTCAAGCGCTGTCACGATAACCTCATCACCCGCTTGCCAATCTCGGCTAATGGCTCGGCTAATCTGAAAGGTCAGCGAAGTCATGTTGGCGCCAAATACGATATTGTCGCTCGACTCCGCGTTCAGCAATGCTTGAGCATGTTGGCGGGCTTGAAGCGCCAATTCGGTTGTTTTTTGGCTCGAGAAGTAGTGACCACCAAGATTCGAGTTGTAATACCCCAAATACTCCTTCATCGCCTCAAGGACAGATAGAGGTACTTGGGAGCCGCCGGGGCCATCAAGAAACATCACTGGCAAATCATTGTGAGTTTGGCTAAGAGCGCTGAACTGTGCTCTTGCTAAGTTAGGAGTGAAGCTCATGCTTTGAACCTTTTGCTGTCAGTACAAAAACATCCATATGGCCTTCTTGGCCATCGATAACCGAACGAATTGGCGTCGCATTGTGCCAAAGCTTGTTATCTGCCAACATCGCGACTTCACCACTTTGCAAAACTTTGCGGAAGAATGGCGCTTCATTGAAACTGTTGTACAGCATGATATCGCCACCTTCGATGTTATGGCGCCCAATACCGATTAATGCGATGTGTTCAAAACCATCTTGGTGGACACCTTCTGGCGCGACCTGCGTTTCATCATAAATGGCAGATATTCGAATCTGATGAATTTCAATCTCATGACCATGGGTCAAAGCGTTTGATTCAACAAACAACTGACACATCTCTCGCATCCCTTCACTAGCTAGAATCGATGCTTCAATCGGTTCAAACTGTCGTACTACATTGCCTTGGAATCGGTTGATATCGTCAGTCTGCATAAACTGATTCTTGTTCAGATCGACAACATTACCGTCCTTGAACGCAACCACTGAGTAGCGACGCAAACGATACTTGCCATCTGCGTGTTCGGTATGAGGTAACTGGGTAAAAGAGGGTGCGAGCTGAGAGATTGCTGCGTCGCTTAGTTTAGTCAGTTGTAGGGTAGTTTCGCGCTGTTGTAACATCATCATCTCCTTAATGAGGGCACATGCGATATAAAATTTTTAACAATCCATTCACATGCATTATTTACGCATTTATTTGGCAACTTCAAGCACAGATAGAATTTAAACCCACAAACCTCAACATTTTGGAGTTTAATATTGAATTTGATAGAATTTTCAGCGTATAAATCCAAATTAAGTTAATGACTGGTTTTAAAACTAGATGACTTCACTAGCTAGGCTATCATTTATCATTAAAATCAATTGGTTACTGCACCAATCACTCTCTAGTAATCGATATCTTCAGTTC
>NZ_JATABG010000371.1:0-3362 GCF_036533755.1 Vibrio sp. M260118
CAATTACCTCATCTCCGATTTGATGACCATAACTGTCATTAACTTGTTTAAAATCATCGATATCGAAAACCATAATCGTCACCTCACCACCTGCCTTAAGGCGTTGCTGAAACTCGGCGAAAAAATGGCGTCGATTACTCAACTGAGTAAGGGGATCGGTTTCCGACAGTTTCTTAAGCTCTAAGTTCGCTTGTTGAAGTGCTTGTGTTCTGCGCTTTACCATTTGATTCAACAGCACGATATAGCCAGTTGTTGCCACGCCTATGATGAGCAAAACTACTGGTAACAGAAAATCTGGATACACAGTGCTGACATACATCCAACGAGAGAAAATCTTTTTTTTGGCTTCACTATCAAAAGCGTTAATGCCGTCTGAAATTTGTTGCTGTAAAGCTAAATTCCCTTCGCGTACGGCTGCTCTGAGTTCACCAGAGTAGAGATGGCGTGCCCCAACAAATCGATGAGGTTCTTCGCTACCGTATAAATAGAAGTTCGCGACTTGTAAATCAGCAACAAAGGCTTGCAACTTACCATCATAAGCGGCCTCAATCATAGATTGATTATTAGGGTAACTGACTAAGTTCAAATTTGGAAAATGCAAGCGGGTAAACTCTTCTTCAAATCCACCTGTGACGACGCCTACCCGGTGTTTCTGATCGCCGAGCATGAATTCATCCAAATTTGTTCCGATTAATGATTGGTTAACATATATCTGAGCATCAATAGTAAGCAGTTCAGGCGAAAAATCTAAGTAACTCTCTCTACTTTCTGACCATAAAAGACCCGCATGCACATCTGCACGTCCTTCTTTAACTGCATCGAGTGACTCTTGCCAATCAACAAGCAGAAACTCAACATCAAGATTGTGCACACGCCCATATTCGCGCCAATAATCAATCAATATACCGTCAGGTTCGCCTTTGTGATTGATGAAGGCATAAGGTTTCCACGCCTTGGAGTTGGCAACAACAAGCCGATCGCCTTGTTCTGCATACACCCAAGTGCAGCTTATCAATAACCATAAGCTAGTTAATACACGAAGCATGTCTACTCTCACAATAAATACGCCCAGCAATTACATTTGCTGAGCTTATATTATTAACATTTATTGACAGTATATGATACTTCGTTTGTTAAATATGTTACTAAACTGCCTGGAAGCGACTCATCTCTGTGTTCAACTCATCGACCCTATCCTGCACCTGCAATGAGATTTCTGAAGATGAGTTCGAAATATGAGCAACGCCATTAACGGACTCGATCACCTGGTTCATCAACCCTTGTATTTCATCAGTGGCTTGTGATTGCTGCTGCGCAGAGCCTAATAACTCTTGCATTTGCAAATTTAAATCTTCGATTTGCTTGGTGGTTGAACTCAGAGTCGCATAAGCTTGCTCGGTATGATTCGCCCCCTCTT
The DNA here is from genome assembly GCF_036533755.1 of Vibrio sp. M260118. NCBI lineage: Bacteria > Pseudomonadati > Pseudomonadota > Gammaproteobacteria > Vibrionales > Vibrionaceae > Vibrio > Vibrio sp. M260118. Next base: position 1,418 of record NZ_JATABG010000371.1, read on the forward strand.
TGGCTAACGTTTTACTGGTATCAATTTGCCCCACTACCGCGGCTGTCGAAGATTGAATTGCATTAACAATACTATTAATTTCTGTGGTCGACTCGGTAGTTCGACTCGCAAGTTGTCTTACTTCGTCTGCAACAACAGCGAAGCCTCGACCATATTCCCCCGCTCGAGCAGCTTCTATTGCAGCATTTAGCGCTAGTAAATTGGTTTGCTCTGCAAGCCCTTCAATAACTTCTGTGACTCGACCTATCGCTTCACTCTCTCGGCTCAGAGCATCAACCTGCTCACTGGCCTTTTCGACGGTAGAATGAAGTGCACCCACCGTACTCTTATTTAGGTCGAGAGCCTTAAATCCTAACTCAATCTGGGTTCGAGAATCAGATAACAGTCCTGCCGACTGTTCAGCTTGCCTTGCAGTGTCTGTCGCAGAGTGACTGACATCGGTTACTTGTTGGCTAACGAGTTCAATGGTTGATTTTTGGTTGTCCACCTGGTTGGCGGTTTTCGCGTTAGCTTCAAGTAGCGAACTCATGCTCTCACTAACAATTGAAGCCTTGCTACTCACTCCCTTAACTATGGTCGCAAGTTCGTCATTCATCTGGTTGATTGAGCGCGTTAAGCTAGCGAGCTCATCACTGCCCTCAACATTCAATGCCGCCTGTGATATGTCCCCATTTGCAATTGATTCAGCACGTTTTGCAATTATTTTTACTCTGCGACCAATGTTTTTACCCATAACGTTTGCTGTTGTTGCTGCAACAATAACAACAACGACAATGGATGCGAGCAGCAATGAAATCACCTTGGTGACCGAATCAAATATGCCTTGGCCACTTTGATCTGCAAACGCCTGCTGTTGATTGATCACTGACTCCAAATTTAAATCCAATGCAGAGACCGCAGGCACAAGTTCATTGGCCATTTTCTGGTTAGCGATGTTCCAATCCGACGAACGACGCAGTTGAATCACTTGTTCTGCTAAGGGGAAATATAACTGCTGCATCTCTTTAAACAGATCCCACAAGCCCTGATCACTACTTGAGAGCAGAGCAACCTTTGAGTCAATTTCTTTAACAGACTTGGCATGAGATTTTAGAAAATCCTGGTATTTGTCTAAATGTTCCTGTTTACCATACAAGAGAAAATCACGCATCGAAGACAACGCGTTGGCAAGTGATGTATAGCTATCGGCGTAGAGTCTAAATAGACGCTTCCTCTCTCCACCTTCTTTGTTGCCCGCTTCGTCGTTGATTAAACCTTGCAATTGGTCTAGAGCGACTTCCGCGATGGGGGCGGCTTCATTAATAAATAGAGAATGGGCAGGAAGGTTATCTTCTGAATGGCTAAGTACGGCGATTTCGTTTAACGATTGGGCGACTAACATCCATTGTGACAGGAGCTGCTGGTAGCTCTCCTGAGCGAGTAACGACTCTAGCGTGGGTAAAGACTGTTCGACTTTTAATAGTGATTGATCAAGTTTAGCTTTTTCTGCCTCACCTAAAAGTTCATCACCACCTAGCAACATATAAGCTCTAAGTGACGACACAGTAGCATGAATAGATTGCTGAATAGACCGTCCGGCATCCACTGTCGGAAGATCACGATTGACTAACGACCCTGTATGAACCTCTACAGTCGTTAAACTGCGGTAAATAAAAAAAGTGGAACCGATAAAAAGTACTGCAAGCGACAGAAAACTCAGCTGTAACTTCCCTGATATCGTGAGTTTCATCCATTAACTCCTATAGTTATCTCGTGGCTTACTATAACGTCTAGGATGGTAATGTTAAATATATGTAAGAAGTGGACCCCGATGGTTGGACACATAAGCTAATTTCTTAAGTGGTTGATCTTGCTCATGCAGCGTATCTTTGTCTGCCGAAGTAGACTTCATCAGGAGTGAGGTCATTGAGTCCTTGATGATTACGCTCTTCATTATAAAACACCA
>NZ_JATABG010000372.1:0-3349 GCF_036533755.1 Vibrio sp. M260118
CAATTCTTTTTCTCAAAGGGTGCAGCTTGGCCTGTCCTTGGTGTCAAAACCCAGAGAGTCGCAGCGAAAAGCATTCGCTACTGTTTGATCAGCGCAGCTGTATGGACGACTGCCAACTTTGCGTATCGGCATACAAAGAGACTGTGAATGATGGAGTAGGTGATGGCATTCAACGTATCGACAATCAAATCACCATCAACCGTAAAGCGATAAAAGAAGATCAACTGATCGCGTTGCAAAATGTCTGCCCGACACAGGCACTCAGTGTTTGTGGTCAAGAAGCGCAATCAGACATGCTGTTTGACACTCTGATGAAAGACAAGCCGTTCTATGACCAGAGCCAAGGCGGAGTAACCTTCTCTGGTGGAGAACCGTTGATGCAAGCGGATTTGGTGGCAGAGCTTGCGCAGCGATTGCATGACAACCAAGTTTCGACGGCGATTGAGTCTTGCATGCATGTGCCGTGGAAGAACGTGGAAAAAGCGGCCCCGCACATTGATTGTTGGCTCGCGGATCTCAAACACACTGATGAAGAAAAGTTCCTTAGCTGGGCCAAGGGCTCCCTAAAGCGCATCAAAGACAATTTTCGCAAGCTGGCACCGATTGCAAAAAGGATTGTGATTCGTGTTCCCGTTGTACCGGGTTTTAACGACACCATCGAAGAGTTGCAAGACATCATTGATTTTGCTGCTTCATTAGAAAGCTGCCAAGAACTTCACTTGTTGCCGTATCACACGCTCGGCATCAACAAATACCGTTTGCTCGATATGCCTTACCTGTGTTCTGACAAGCCATTAAACAAACCAGAACTGCTAGAAAGCGCCATGCAATACGCAAGCGACAACACCCAACTTAACGTGATTGTTAGAGGTTAACTATGAACCTGAACACCCTTCCAGAGCGCATCAAAGCGCACAAATTGGCACTGGTAAACATCGTAACTCCGCCTGTCTGTACTGAGCGTGCAGAGGCATACACTCGTGCCTATCAAGCGAACGAAGACAAACCTGTGATTGTTCAACGTGCGTTAGCGCTACAAGAACACTTACGTACTCGTACTATCTGGATTAAACACGATGAACTGATTGTCGGTAACCAAGCGAGCAAGGTGCGTGCTGCGCCTATTTTTCCTGAGTACACAGTGCGTTGGATTGAGGCCGAGATTGATGATCTCGCTGACCGACCAGGAGCGGGTTTTGCGGTTACCGAAGAAGATAAACAGAGTATCCACGCCATCACCCCATATTGGCGTGGTAAAACGGTTCAAGATCGCTGTTATGGTCTCTTTACTGATGAGCAGCAAGAGATATTAGCCAGTACCATCATCAAAGCAGAAGGCAATATGACTTCGGGTGATGCGCACCTTGCCGTCGATAACGAAAAGATCCTCAAGCTAGGTATGAATGGCCTGCTCGAAGAGGTTCGCCAACACCGCGTAAGCAATGATGTTGCAACGTATGAAGGTTTGCAGAAAGAGCAGTTCTATAAGTCGGTTGAGATCGTTTTAGTTGCGATTCAAAACCACATGGTGAGCTATGCAGAACTGGCTGCAAAAATGGCTGCTGAAGAGAGTCGTCCTGAGCGTAAAGCGGAACTTGAAAGCATTGCGGCTAACTGTCGTCATGTTGCTAGCCATGCGCCGGAGAACTTCTGGCAAGCGCTACAACTGAGCTATTTTGTTCAGCTTATGCTGCAAATTGAATCTAACGGCCACTCGGTTTCGTTTGGTCGTATGGATCAGTTCCTAAACGAGTTCTATGTTCGTGATATTGAGAACGGCGCGATTGAAAAAGAGTTTGCGTTGGAGCTACTACAGAGCTGTTGGCTGAAGCTGCTTGAAGTAAACAAGATCCGCTCTGGCGCGCACTCAAAAGCATCTGCAGGTTCACCGCTGTATCAGAACGTGTGTATCGGTGGTCAAAAGCTCAATGACAAGGGGGAGCCAGAAGATGCAGTAAACCCACTCTCATGGGCGATTCTCGAATCTTGTGGTCAACTGCGTTCAACTCAACCAAACTTGAGCGTGCGTTACCATGAAGGCTTGAACCAAGAATTCTTGATGGGTTGTATTGAAGTGATTAAATGTGGCTTTGGTATGCCTGCGTTTAACAATGATGAGATTGTGATCCCCGAGTTCATCAAGCTTGGAGTAGAGAAAGAAGACGCCTACAACTACGCATCGATTGGCTGCATTGAAACCGCTGTTCCGGGCAAATGGGGTTACCGTTGTACTGGTATGAGCTTCATTAACTTTGCTCGTATCCTGCTCGCTGCACTAAACGAAGGGGTGGATGCGACAACGGGTAAAGCGTTCTTACCACATGATAAATCCCTGGCAAAAGGCAACTTCGCTAACTTTGGGCAAGTGACGGCGACGTGGGCTGAGCAGATCCGCTACTACGCGCGTAAGTCGATTGAGATTGATACTGTGGTCGATACGGTTCTTGAGCAACAGGCGCAAGATATCTTCTGTTCAACACTGGTGGATGATTGTTTGGCGCGTGGTAAAACCGTGAAAGAAGGCGGTGCGAAATACGATTGGGTCTCAGGCTTACAAGTGGGGATCGCAAACTTAGGTAACAGCTTAGCGGCCATCAAACACCTGGTTTTTGATGACGCGCAAATTACGCAACCCGAGTTAGCTAAAGCATTAGCAGAAGATTTTGATGGGAGTGAGAACGAGCAGCTTCGTCAGCGTTTAATCAACTTTGCACCAAAATATGGTAACGATGATGATACCGTCGACCAACTGTTGGCTGATGCTTACCAAGTTTACATCGATGAGCTAGAGCAGTTCGTCAATACTCGTCATGGTCGTGGTCCAATTGGCGGCGGTTATTACGCAGGTACATCAAGTATTTCAGCAAACGTCCCATTTGGCGCGTCAACCATGGCGACACCAGACGGTCGTAAAGCGAAAACACCGTTAGCAGAGGGGGCAAGCCCATCATCAGGCTCAGATCGTTTAGGTCCAACAGCGGTTTACAATTCTGTTGGTAAAATCCAAGCGAACAAGATCCTCGGTGGCGTACTGCTTAACCAGAAGTTAAGCCCGGCGGCAGTGGCGTCAGAAGGAGATAAACTCAAGCTGTCTATGTTGATTCGTACCTTCTTTAATCACCACAAAGGTTGGCACGTGCAGTACAACATTGTTTCGCGCGATACCCTATTGGCGGCGAAAGAGAACCCAGAGCAATATCGTGACCTTGTTGTGCGTGTTGCAGGCTACTCTGCGTTCTTCACTGCGCTGTCGCCAGACGCTCAGGATGACATCATTGCCCGTACTGAACATGAGTTATAATTGAGCCTTCATTTAGGTTTCAAATGAAAGAAAGAGACACTATAATGG
>NZ_JATABG010000373.1:0-3334 GCF_036533755.1 Vibrio sp. M260118
ACATATGATTCTTATTTTAACGACGAAAGACCGAGAAACATAAGTAATAACTGTTTTAATTGGTTAGTTTTTGAGTGCTTTAGACACTTTTGGGCAAAAAATGATAACTAGTAAACAATTGTCAGCGCTAGTTTTAGTCGCTTGTGGTGGAGTATCAACTTCGCTAAATGCTGAGCAAACATCGAAAATAGGTGAGCAAGAGTGGGGGATTGCCGCAGTATATCGCACTGCAAGCATTCCGTTTGAAACTAAGGCAGGCGACCAATCGGTGAGTACTTTTGTGCCTATGATGTTCTTCCAAAACGAACATGTGTTCGTCAATGGTCTTGAAGGCGGAGCGTATCTGTACAAAAACGATGATGACCCGTTTCAGCTTAATGCGGTAATGAGACTACGCTTTGTCGATATTCCTGCTGATGTTCAAAATGCTAACCAAGGTGATTCGGTCGACTTTGGTGGCCAGCTAAGATACAAGCTCGACGATAAATGGTGGCTAGATACTGAGCTGATGAGCGACAAAGAGATGCGTTTTCACGCGAATTTACGTGCATCGGCTAAATACGAGTTTGGCGATTGGCAACTCGAACCACACGCGACGCTTCGATATAAAGGCGCTGAGTTTAATAGCCAGTATTACGCTTTTGCATCATCGACTAAGCAACACATTGGCGCAGGGTTCGATGCTAATGTTGGTATTAAAGCGCGTTACCACGTTTACTCTAATTTGTATCTCCTCGGCTCAACGAGTGTTACCCGACTAGATAGCAACGCATACCACTCAAAAGCAGTAAATGACAGGTACCAAGGGGAGTTTTATGTTGGATTTGGTTTCTTTAACGATAAAACCAAAGCTCCTAAGCCAGAGCTAAGTAACAAGCGCTATGTGCGTTTTGCTCATGGTTGGGCGACGCCATCGAACATGGGTGACATCCTCAGCTTCAACTCTGAAAAGGATCCATACAACAACCAAATGACCTCGTTTTTTTATGGTCACCCTCTTACTGATGAAATCTTCGGTCTTCCTTTAGATATCTACTTTACGCCGGGTATTGTTCACCACTGGTCTTCGGATGTGCAGTCAGCTGCGACTGAATACGTTGCTGCAATCAAAGCTTATTATAACTTTGAGTGGCCGACTCAATGGCGCCTTGGCGTTGCCGAAGGGATGTCTTACATCGATAGCTTGACCTATATCGAAAACGAAGAGATGAAGTCAAAAGGCTATACCCCAAGTAACCTATTAAATTACATAGATCTTTCGCTTGATGTGAATATCGGTGATCTGATCAATAATCGCGACTTTGACAACATGTGGTTTGGCTATTCTCTTCACCACCGCAGCGCGATCTTCGAAAGTGCCTCTCAGTTTGGTCGAATCAAAGGTGGCAGTAACTACAACACCTTGTACTTGCAAATTCACTTCTGACCTAAGAGTAACAGGGGCTAGTTATGAGAGCGGCGTGATTGCCGCTCTTTTTCTGTGATACAATTCGCGCGTTTTAAATCAAGATAATAATAGGAAATGCTTTGACTTCGTCACAGCCAGATAAATCACAAGCAGCAGGTAGCCAAGTTCAGGCGAATACTGCCGCTTCTCTTCGCAAGGCACTTAACCAGTGCATGCTGAAAGATAGATTTCGTCTAAGTAAGCGTATCTCTGGGGCAAATAAAATTAAGAAAGAAGCCTCACGTAATGCTGTATTTGATGAGATCGCTTTAGATATTGCCAAGTCCATGATGGACGCAGAGCAGCGTAGCAACTACGTCCCTAAGATTGAATACCCAGAAATCCTGCCGGTAAGTCAGAAGAAAGATGACATTGCTGAAGCGATAGAGCACAACCAAGTGGTTATTATCGCTGGTGAAACGGGTTCAGGTAAAACCACTCAGTTGCCTAAGATTTGTGCCGAGCTTGGCCGCGGTAAGTTTGGCTTAATCGGTCATACTCAGCCTCGTCGTTTAGCTGCGCGTTCGGTTGCCAACCGTATTGCGGAAGAGATGGAGACTAAGCTAGGCGAGTATGTGGGTTACAAGGTTCGTTTTAACGATCAAATCTCTGACAACACTCAAATCAAATTGATGACCGACGGTATCTTGTTGGCTGAGATACAGCACGATCGTTACCTCAACCAGTACGACACCATCATTATCGATGAAGCGCACGAGCGCAGCTTGAACATCGACTTCATCTTGGGTTACCTGAAAGAGTTACTGCCGCGTCGTCCTGATCTTAAGGTCATCATTACCTCGGCAACCATCGACCCTGAGCGTTTTTCTAAACACTTTAACAATGCGCCAATTATCGAAGTGTCAGGTCGGACTTACCCGGTTGAGACGCGTTATCGTCCACTGCGTGGTGATGACGATGTCGACCGTGATCAGCTAGATGGCATCTTTGAAGCGGTTGACGAGCTATGCGATGAAGGTTTGGGTGATATCCTGATCTTTATGAATGGTGAACGAGAGATCCGCGATACCGCTGATGCACTTGCGAAACGCAATCTTAAGAGCACCGAAATCGTGCCTCTGTATGCTCGACTATCAGCCGGTGAGCAAAACAAGATCTTCCAGCCGCACGCTGGGCGTCGCATTGTTCTGGCGACCAACGTAGCAGAGACCTCGTTAACGGTTCCGGGCATTAAGTACGTTATTGACCCAGGTACTGCGCGTATCAGCCGTTACAGCTACCGTACCAAGGTTCAGCGCTTACCAATTGAGCCAGTGTCTCAAGCGAGTGCTAATCAGCGTAAAGGTCGTTGTGGTCGTGTTGAAGAGGGTATCTGTATCCGTCTGTACTCTGAAGATGACTATAACTCTCGTCCTGAGTTTACTGACCCAGAGATCCTGCGCACCAACTTAGCCTCGGTTATCTTGCAGATGACTGCTTTAGGCTTAGGCGATATTGAAGCCTTCCCGTTTGTTGAAGCGCCAGATAAACGTAATATTCAAGATGGTGTCAGACTGCTAGAAGAGTTGGGTGCGATCAATGACAAAGCGAAAGATCCGAAGAAACGCTTAACGTCTGTGGGTCGTCAATTGGCACGTTTACCTATCGATCCGCGCTTAGCTCGTATGGTACTGGAAGCGCCGAAATATGGCGCACTGAAAGAGTTGATGATTATTGCGTCGGCACTTTCTATTCAAGACCCACGTGAGCGTCCAAGTGACAAACAGCAATCTTCAGACGATAAGCATCGCCGCTTCTTCCACGAAGATTCTGACTTCCTGACGTTTGTTAACTTATGGGATTACATTCAAAAACAGCAGAAGCAGCTTTCTGGCAACCAGTTCCGCAAACAGTGTAAGCAAGAGTACCTCAACTACTTACGTGTGC